>JAQIBJ010000101.1 GCA_027859085.1 Mycoplasmatota bacterium | reverse complement strand
AAAGCACTCAGTTGAGTGCTTTTATTCTTTTCTTGAGTAAACTATAAATTTTTCAAACTTAATAATTCTTGCGTATATGTTAAAAGGAAATATTGAAAGTTTATCATTGTAAATAATCACTTTACTATCCCTGTCTCTTCTAACTTCTTGAAGTCTATTATATGTTTCAACAATATATGCGTTATCTTCATCATCGAGATCAATACCTTTATAAGCGTGTTCTAATGTTCTAAGAATTACTTGTTTTTCATCATGAGACAATTTTTTAATTACTAAATGACGATATTTTTTCAAAGAATCGATTTCATGAAAATTATGCATGATATTCAATAACTTTCTCAATTCTATATCAAATCTTGATTGAACACGGTATGCTTTCTTAAATTCATTTTGCAAATGTCTAACAATAAATACAGAAGCTACCGCAATTAAACCGACAAAAACGAATACCATAAAACTTATTTCAAAAAGAATATTTAAAGTTCTAAGAAACAATTAAATCACATCCTTTTTTAGATACACTTTTAATATATCAATCATATCTAGTTTTTCCCATGGAAGATCTAGATCTTCTCTTCCAAAATGACCATATGCTGCAATCGGTTTATATTTAACTTCTCTCAATTTTAAAGAATCAATAATTGCTTTTGGTCTTAAATCAAAGTGTTTCTCTATAATTTGAATAATCTTCTCTTCTGATATCTTTTCAGTATTAAAGCAATCTACTCCTATACTTACAGGTTTTGCTTCCCCTATCGCATAAGATACTTGGATTTCAATTTCATCTGCTAAACCAGCCGCAACAATATTTTTTGCAATATACCTTGTTGCATAAGCTGCTGAACGATCTACTTTAGATGGATCTTTACCTGAGAATGCGCCACCACCATGATGTGCGCGTCCACCATATGTATCAACGATTATTTTTCTGCCTGTTAAACCAGAATCCCCTGAAGGTCCACCAATAACAAATCGTCCTGTTGGATTAATATGGATTCTTGTTTCATTAATCATATATTCCTTAGGAATAATTGCTTTGATGACATGTTCAATAAGATCTTTTCTTATCTGTTCTTGAGATATCTCAGGCGCATGTTGAGTCGAGATAAGAATATCAGTAAAACCTTCAAAATCGCCATTATCTTTAAACTTAGCTGTGATTTGAGTCTTACCATCAGGTCTCAAATATTCAAGAATATTATCTTTTCTAACAAAAGTTAATCGTCTCGCAAGTTTATTTGCAAAATGATGAGTGATTGGCATAAATGATGGCGTTTGATTTGTTGCGTACCCAAACATCATCCCTTGATCACCGGCGCCTTGTTCTTTATCTGTAGTTTCATTGACACCCATAGCAATGTCTGAAGATTGTTCATTTAAGGTCACCAAAACAGCTAAATTTTCTGCATCAAAACCATATTTTCCACGATCATAACCAATGCCTTTAACGGTTTCTCTCACAACGTTCTGAATATCAACATAAGTATTGGTAGTCACTTCACCAGCAACCAATACAAGCCCTGTCGAAACAACTGTTTCACAGGCAACTCTCGCCATTTTATCTTTTGATAATATTGCATCTAATATTGCATCAGATATCTGATCACATATTTTATCTGGATGTCCTTCAGTGACAGATTCAGATGTAAAATATTTATACATAAGCTTAACTCCTATTCCTCTAGTAAATCGTAATATATAGATTCAAATTCAGATTCATAACGAATAAATCGATCAATAATTTGTGGATCAAAGTATTCATTGAATTCTAATCTAATCAAATCAATAGCCCGACCATGATTAAGTTTTTTCTTGTAATTTCTTTCCTGTCTAAGAATATCATAAATATGACTTAATAATATCACTTGCGATTCGCGGTTATTTTGAATACCATTCATTTCTTTAATAAAATCTTTATTAACGGTTTTTTCAAAATGAGCACGAACAATGTCTTCACCTTTTTTATCTAATTGTAGCCTTTTTATTATAATGGAACCAATAATGGTTTTTTCTCTAATAATTTTATAATCTTTCTCATTTAATTGTTCTTTTGAATCATAATCATCGATGTTCAATATATCTCTTTTATCAATATGAATAGTTGAAAATTCAAAAATTTCTTGGCTTAGTTTTGAAGAATATCCTAAAAACCCGCCTAAATCACCCGCTAATTTCGCAACCCGTTTTGCTGATCTCGCATAATGTCTTTCGGCAAGGTCTTCACCGCGTTGTTTATAAACAGCTATTACATCAAAAACATCACTGACAACATCTTTAAAGTCCTTTTCCATATTTCTTCTTTTAACCAATTCTTGTTTTCTCTTAATATTAATGTCTTCAGATATTTTAACAGTAGAATATAGTCCAATCATAAAGACAGCTAACACCAGAGTTCTCAGTATAATATCAGTTAAAATCGGTCCTTCAATATAGTTCCATAACTCGGTAAAGTTATTGGCGTAATTATAGATTGGATACATAACAACAACATGTATAATTGTCATCGCTACAATGGTTACTTTGAAAACCACATTCAACAATTTAGGATCTTGATACAAAGCAATCACAACCAAAGCAAAATATATTAAAGAATAACCCGCTTGAGTAATAGAAAAGAAACCTCCTTCTAAACTTTCACCCAAAGTCAATCTCAATTTAATATATACAGCTATCGCCATCATCAATACATAAATACCAGAAAGATATTCACCCATCTGTTGCTTATGTAGGGTCGTTGGTTCCTCTTTGACAATATTTCGTATAGACCGTCCAGATATAAACATGATTAAACCAATAATAAATGTTACAATCAAGTTAATTTTTTGGTTTAAACCTTCTGAACCAATTAATGTGAACAATAAAAATACAATATTGGTAATAATAATAATGTTTCTAATGACAAGATTTTTACGATATAAAACACTTTTGTCATCTAAAATATCAACGCCCGCTTCAAAACTAAAACGTTTGATGAAAAAATCTTGTATATTATACCATTTCTTTGTAAAGACAGAATTCTTAGTGATTTCTGCTCTTTTTTTATTTGTTGAAACTTTACTTTCGTCAAATTTATTCTTAAAAGAAATGATTCTAAAAAACTCTACTACCTTATCAGAAAAAGTTCTCTTTGGTTTTTTTTTGGAGACATGATTAAAATAATCATCGATTTCTTTAGAATCTTTTTCTTTTTTCTTTTTCGATGAATTATTATTTCGAAAAAATTCGTCTAAAGTTTTTTGACGATCATCCATACTATGCCCCCTTCTATAAATTAATTGTAATAATTAAAATAATTGTGGTTCTTCAATAATTGATGGATCTTTTCTTGCTTCGTTTTCATTTTCAATTTGCGCAACCCTAGTTGAAGCCGCTGCAGCGACAGCACCAACGATGTCATCTAAAAAAGTATGACAAGCTTGTTGATCGCCTTTGCCTTTTTCGTTTAAGTCATTTACGATACCAGGCTTATTCACATCAATATCACCAAAATTCGTTTTACCAATTGTTCCATATAATCCCGCAAGTTCAATGCCAAATAGTTCATCAATACCAAACATACCTAAGTCACTCGCCAAGATTGATTGAATAGGACCCTTAAAAGCATTTTCTTCAGTTAATCGATCAATTTCTGCACCCAACTGTAAAATATGGAAAACATCTCTTAATGATAATATTTTTTCAACTGATAACACACAATCTTGATACGAAATATCATCTTTCCATTTTGACTGTTGTTTAAAAGCAATTTTAGCAATATCGTTAACAATCACACCGCGTGATTTTAACATTTCAATGTTCATCTCTAACATTTCATCTCTAGAAAATAAATTTTTTTCTCTATTCATTTTGTTATTTCCTTTCTAAACATATTAATTATATATTATAACATAAATATCGCCATAATAAAACATTAAATCGTTTTGTTTAAGGTCAAAATATTTCTTCCAACACCGTTCATAAATGCATTAATATCCATTTTTTTCTTGCCTTGTAGTTGGACTTCCTTTAAAATAAATAATCCATCTTTTGTTTGAATATATACACCTTTTTTCGTAATATTAACGATTTCACCTGGAACTTCAGATACATTTTCATTAGAATATAATGATTTAAACACTTTGATTTTCAATCCATCAACGTACATTTCAGAAATTGGCCAGGGGTGTAATCCTCTCACTAAGTTATAACAATCGTACGCTCTTTGATTGAAATCTAGTTTTTTTTCTTTTGGAGTAATATTATAAGCGTAAGTCACTCTTGATTCATCTTGAGGGATGGCTTCACTTGAATTATTAATCAATTCTTTCATTGTTTTAACCAGTAATTTTGCACCTACTTCAGCTAATTTATATTCCAAGCTTTTCACATCATCTGTTAACGTAATTCCAATTTCTTCTTGTGTAAGAATTGGCCCTGCATCCATCTTCTTAACCATATACATAATGGAAACCCCAGTTGTTCTTTCACCATTAATAATGGCTTTATGCATTGGTGAACCACCTCGGTATTTTGGCAATAAAGAAGCATGAACATTAATGGCTCGATATTTGGCGTGTTCTAAGACAACATCTGGAATAATTTGACCATATGCAGCGACAATAATAAAATCAAAATCTGAATCTATTATTCTTAAATAATCCTTTTTAATATTAATTGGTTGAAAAGTTTCAATACCAAGTTCAATTGCTTTTTCCTTTACAGGTGTTCCCTTTAATTGTTGTTTTCTTCCATATGGTTTATCTGGTTGTGTAACAACCAAATCAACACCAAATTGCATATTTAATTTTTCTAATATTTCAACAGCAAAATCCATGCTGCCCATAAAACATATTTTCATTTGCACTCCTATCCGACACCTGGAAAACGATCAACTCTAATCAAGATATCTTTTTCAATATATTTATTCACGACTTTTTTCATGACATGATTAATTTCCGGTTCTTTTTTATATTTAATCATAATAGATGTTGTATATTTATTATTTATTTTTTTCACATCTGAAGATGGTCCTAAAATAATTGTTTCAGTTGACAATTCTCTTCTTAAGTCTTTAACAACTTGAACAGCAAAAGTTAAAATATGATTAATTGAATTGCCTGTAATATCTAATCGCACAAGAAAGTAAAAAGGTGAGTATCTGGCAATTCTCCTTAATCTCATTTCATGTTCATAAAAACCATGATAATCATTTTCATATGCGTACTTCACTGCATAATGTTCTGGGTTATAGGCTTGTATAATGACTTCGCCTAATGTGTCTCTTCTGCCTGAACGCCCAGATACTTGCATGATTAATTGAAAAGTCTTTTCTGGTGCTCTAAAATCCGGAACAAACAAATTGCCGTCAGCTTGTAAAATACCAACCAGAGTGACTTTAGGAAAATCCAATCCTTTTGCTATCATTTGTGTGCCAATCAGGATGTCTCCTTTTTCTTGAAAACTATGCAATAATTTTTCATGTGAATGTTTTCTTGAAGTTGTGTCTGTATCCATGCGGAAGACTTTGGCATCAGGAAACAATTCATTTAAATCATTTTCTATTTTTTGTGTGCCACTTCCCATGTATTCAATGGATTTAGAACCGCAATTTTCACATACACGAGGCAGCGCTTCTTCATAAGAACAATAATGACATTTAAGTGAGTTTGTATGTTTATGATAAGTTAATGAAATATCACAATTCTTACATTTAAAAACATGACCACATTCTCTACACATCAAAAAATTTGAGTATCCTCTACGATTAATTAACAAAATGACTTGTTGGTTATTATCTAAGCGTAGTTTAATAGCATTTATTAAACTTCTTGATATATCTTCAGTGTGACCTGCTTTGAATTCATCAACCATATTAACTAGGTTAATTGTTGGCATTTTTGAATTCAAAGCTCTATTTTTTAGTTCTAATAGTTGATAATGTCCCCTAGAGACCCTTGCATAAGATTCAATATTTGGGGTCGCTGACCCTAATAACAACAGGGCTTGATGTGTCTTAGAGCGTTTTTTCAATATATCAACTGCATAATATGGTAAATGATCGGTTTGTTTATAACTTGATTCATGGGATTCATCCACAATCATCAATCCAATATTTACTAAAGGCGCAAAACATGCGCTCCTAGCACCGATAACAATTCGTGCTTCTTTACGTATAATCCTTCTCCATTCATCATATTTTTCCATTTTTGATAAACCAGAGTGAATGGTCGCAACTAAGTGTTTAAATCTACTTTTAAACCTTTGAATCATCATCGGTGTTAAAGATATCTCTGGTACTAAGAGAATGACAGTTTGGCCTCGTTCTATGACTTCATTGATGGCTTTCATGTATATCTCAGTCTTACCAGAACCAGTTACACCATGTAATAAAATTGTATGTTGTTTATTTAAATTATTTTGGATGACATTATACACTTCTTTTTGTTCTTGATTTAGATCAACATCATTATGTGGCTTTTGATAAATCGTTTCTACTTTTCTCATGACTTCTTGATTAAATACTTTAACAAGACGATGCTTCTCCATTGTCTTTAAAACAGATGATGTAATATTTAAATGATGAACAATGATTTGTTGTAAATCAACTTTGTCTTTTCTTTGTGTTAAGTAATCATAAACAAGCTTTTGCTTTTCAGTTAACTTGTCTCTATCTTTTGTTAATAATTGAACAAATCTTTTTGATAAAGATTTATTTCGTTTTTTTATTTCATAATTTTGTTTTAAAACGCCAGCTTTAATCTCCTTAAGTACCAATGCATATAAATCATCGTCTATCTCCTCTAAATATCTTTCGTGATGATTTTTAAAGAATGGTTTTAAAGAATGGTTTAATTTTTTTAAATCTAATACTTCTATTTTGGGTTTATACATAACTTTTAAAGCAGAAGGTAAAATTGTCTCTAAAACAGAAATTAATACATACCCAGTTTCATCACTGATAACTCTTGCGAGTTCAATTAATTCCTGATTTAAATACGATTCAACATCAATAATTCTTTCAATATCTTTCAATTCTTTATCATAGTTGGAATCCTTAACAATTTCCAAACAATAACCCATCACTTTACGAAATCCAAAAGGCACGATTACTCTAGAACCCACTTGTAAAATACCGTCATATTTTCCAGGTATAGAGTAATCGTACAGTTTATCTACATTTTTAGATTTAACATCTACTAAAACTTTTGCAATCATATATTTCACCTATATTTCATTATATCATTTTAATTCTATATATAAAAGATTTGCTTGGCGCAATTGATTGCAAAATATTACAAATACCTTTATAATAGATATGTTAATACGGAGGAGTTATTATGAATAATATATTAAAATTAAATAAAGAGGTGGCTGTTTTTGCCCTTGGCGGTTTAGGCGAAGTTGGAAAAAACATGTACGTGATACAATATGAAGACGAATTAATCATCGTTGACTCAGGTATTTTATTTCCTGATGAGTATCTACTTGGTATTGATTATGTCATTCCTGACTATAGTTATTTAGTCGAAAATCAAGATAAAATTAAAGCACTAATCGTTTCACATGGTCACGAAGATCATATCGGTGGTATTCCTTTTTTAGTTCAACAAGTGAATATTCCCGTCATTTATGCTTCAGGATTAAGTTATGGACTTATTGAGGCAAAGCTTGAAGAAAAAGTCAGTTTTCCAGTGAATTTAAAAAAATTCTCTGATGATGATGTTATTAAATTTAATAAACTTGAAATTGATTTTTTTAGAACAAATCACTCAATCCCAGACACATTTGGGATAAGAGTTAAAACACCAGTCGGCGTTATTGTTCATACAGGTGATTTTAAATTTGATTTTTCCCCAACTGGAAAAGATTCAAATTATCACAAAATGGCAAGAATTGGCGAAGAGGGTGTTTTATGTTTATTAAGTGACTCAACAAATGCTGAATTAGAAGATTTTACTACTTCAGAAAAAGTTGTTTCAGAAAGTATTAGAGAAATGTTTGAGGATATTGAAGGCAGAGTCATCATCGCAACCTTTGCATCAAACATTCATAGAATTCAACAAATCATTGAGGCGAGTGTTGCTTCTAATCGTAAGATAGCGGTTTTCGGACGATCAATGGTTAGAAATATTGAAGTTGGAGAAAAACTAGGCTATATAAAAGCACCAAAAGATACATTTATCAACACAAGAAACAGGGGCGCTTTAAAAAAGAAAAATTTAACCATTATATCAACTGGGTCTCAAGGAGAACCATTTGCGGCACTGACAAGAATATCGAATAAGACACATAGACAAATTAGTTTGATGCCTGGTGATACTGTCATTCTTTCATCTTCACCAATTCCAGGAAATCTGGAAAGCATTAATAAAACCATCAACATGCTTCAAAAAAACGGTGCACATGTTATAACTCAATCACCTTTTGCTGATGTTCATTCTTCAGGACATGGTGGGCAAGGCGAATTAAAATTAATGTTAAAATTAATGAAACCTAAATACTTTGCACCAATTCATGGTGAACACAGAATGTTAAAAGCTCACCAAAAATTAGCAGTTGATACTGGTGTTAAAGAAGAAAATACTTTTATTCTTGAAAACGGAACAGTTCTTGCTTTTTCAAAAGATAAAGCTTACATTAAATCAAAAGTAAAAACTGCAGATGTTTATGTTGATAGCGAAAGTATCGGTGAAGTTGGATCGTTGGTGATTAAAGATAGAAGAGAATTATCGGAAGACGGTTTATTATCTGTTGTATTAACCATCAGTCAAAAGAAATACGATGTCATTTGCGTACCTAATATTGTGACAAAAGGATTTATATTTGTGAAGGACAATATACAAATGATTAAGGATATGCAGAAAATAGTTTTAGATTCTTCAAAAAAATACCTAAATCCTAATCAAAAGAAATTAAATATTAACGGTCTTAAAAACGATATATCAAAATCACTAAAATCTTATGTAAAGCATGAAACAAATAGAGAACCAATGATTATGCCTATTATTATGTTACTCTAAAAGAAATAAAGGAGCTATTAAAAAAAAGTAAATAGCTTCTGAAAATTTAACAATAATCTAAACCTTGATATATATCAGGGTTTTTATTTTTATCTAAGTATTTAGTTAAAAATATAATACATTTGTCAAAGTCCCTTTGTAATCATCAAAGAAGACATAAAATATTATCGATTTACAAGAATGAGATTGATGATAGAAATATTTTTAAACAATGAAAAAAGGACAAAAAATGTCCTTTTTCTATATATACATAAAATTAAAACAGTAAAGGTTAGAAATCATCTAACATTTCATTTCTTTATAGCCTCTTTTATTTTAAATATTCACTTTGATTTTATGATTACAAGCATCTTTAAACCAATAAAAAACATCCTTAGTAACAACTGCATCTTCTAAAGCATCATGTTTTTGATGGTCTAAATCTTCC
>JAQIBJ010000034.1 GCA_027859085.1 Mycoplasmatota bacterium | reverse complement strand
TATCAGTAAAACTTCTCCGTTGCCTTCTTTCTTGAGTCATGTTAAATACCTCTTTCTTTTAAAGTATAATTCTAACATACTCCATAAGAAAACTGTTCAATTAAGTGTAACCTATTCATTGTATACCATATGTATTAAAAATTAAATCTAGCTGGAATTTTACATATCCCAGTTTCTTTTTTTTATCACAATCAGTTTATACCCTCTTTTCAAAAAATATATATAGATACCTTCTGTTTATCTTCTAAATCATTGAATGATTAATGGTTTGCAAATATACCAAGAAGCTTGATTGCCTAATTTAATTTCTTCAAAAGATTCGAAGTTTTCATCTAATTCATTTTCCACATTTTTGATAAAATTGAAATAGTCTCCACGTTCAATTTTTTCAATAATATTAGTAATAACTGCTCTTTTATCATTGTAGTCATATAAGATAACATAATGTCTTGATACTCTACTCATTTCTTCATACAATTTTTTTCTTTCATCTAATTTCATTCCATGAGCAACATATGATGCTACTGATAAGTCAAAACTCTTATCTTCAAAAGGTAATGAATTAGCTGAACTAGCATTAATGAATTCTATATCTATATTTTCTTTCTTTCTTGCTCCAATTTTCAACATTCTCTTTGCAGGATCCACACCAGTAACTGAAATTCCTACTTTACTAAGTACCGAACACAGAGCGCCCGTCCCACAACCAACATCAACAATGCTATTGTATTTAGAAACATTTAAGTGTTTGCTTAAAAGAATTAAATCACGAGAATAATTTCTTTTTTGGGTTTTGTAAAACAATCCATAAATTGGTGCAATTAAGTTGAATTGAAAATTACTCCCTAATCTTTTTCCCATTATTGCTTCTCCTTTAAATTGTATTTTTTAATAAATAAAATTATTATGGTTGTCTTACTATCATCGCTTCCTAAATATTCTTTATTTTTAATCTCTTTACATTACGATTAATAAGATGCCTAAAAAAATTTCAATATAGAAACCTTTGAAGTCCATTAAGCTTTTATTTATGGTTTTTAAAGATTGTTTCTGAATTCGTAAAGACACCAAAATCACTTAATATACCATTAGCTTGTATGTATGTATCGCATTAATTCCAGTTAATGTTTTGATTGTGTAATGAGTCTACACCAATCCAATATCCACTGAATTTCCCTTCATGATTATCAAATTTATTTTGAATACCTTCTAAGTATGTTTTATCAATAATAAAACCTTCTAAATTATACCATATGCCTTCAAATTCAATTTCCACCCAGCTATGGACAACGCTCTCAGGTGCTAATTTATAGGCTATTCCTGTTATCGCTCCCTTTTGCAAAGATTTTTCGATAGTGAACCCATGTAAACGACATCGTACTCCTAATCTTCTGAAAAACTTGAGAATCAGAATCAACTTTGAACTGAAATTTATTCACTAAATACGCTAAGTTATTGCAAATCAAATCTATTTCCTACTATTACTAAGTTTTTAACTGGTTCTTCCACTTAATGTGCTCCCTCAATTTATATTATTTACATTTACTTTTTTTATTATGACTAATGCTATAATATATTTATTATACAAAAACGAACTAAAATGGTCTGAGAATGTTAATTATGCTTATTTAGTCATTTATGTTAACTAAATTTTACTTTTCATCAATAGAAATAATAATACCGTTATCATTAAAGCTTAAAACAATTATATATTTATCGGAAAGGATATTTTCCTCGTAGATAGAAGGAATGATTTCAATTATCTGATTATCTTCATTAACCGTTACCAATTGCTGATCAAGCATGTTATAAAAGTCTGAAAAGTCTTGGAAATCATTATAAGGTGTATCGTTTAACGTATCCCAAGGTATTTCAAGATTTTCAGATATATATAGTGGATAAGGAAATGGTATGATAAATGCATAAGGGGTTACACCATCATTTACAGGGACAACGGAGCTTTCTAATATAAACGCATTATTTGATTTATCGTATGTTATTGTAAAAGGATATCCTTGATATACTAGCATGTAAACTTGGTTAGATTCACCTCTATTATAAGTGTATTTATAATATGGACTACTAAGTATGTAATCGTCAATGATTTTTTGGCTGTTAACAACAGAAAAATCAAAACGATTAAAATGTTCATTAATTGTTACTTTGTTATAAGTAGTTTGAATTTTTGCAAAATTATATGTAATCTGTCGGTCATAAGATTCTATATATACTTGTGTTTTGCTAAAAAGAGAGTAACAAAGTACTACTCCTGAAATGGCAACAATAATTAATATTATTCTTAAATATAATTTCTTCATATCTCATATCCTTTTAAAAAATTTACAATATATATAGTTTATTATAATACTTAAACAAAGTATATTCAATGCAGCCTTAAGAATTTAGATAAACATCAATCGTTTTTTTAAGTTCTCAATAATCTAAAAATCGTTTTTTCAAAAACCATCTATTGCAACATGGTTTGCAACATTTATGTGTTATATAAATTTACCAAATTTTTATGACTTATACGCAAATAAAAATCCGAGAATTAATATACGGTGTATTAAAACCAGTTAAAACGTTCTTGTTATGCTATTTATAACATCTGTTACCCCCTATTTATGATACGGCTCGGTATAACTTTTTAAGTTGCAATTATTATTCTGTCACACATAATGATTTATCGTCAGTGTATCAAATTCCTCACCGTCTGTTTTCTTAATTAATTATTATTAGGTTAAATCCTTCACCTATAGTTGGTTCTCAAATAAGAACACACAGATGGCTTTGGCATCAATTTGATTAGTCTTAGTTTTTCTTATTGATTTCAACTTAGAAGTCATACTGGTTAATAATGGATTAATCTCTTGAACTAAAAAAACTTGGCCGGTTAAGTAGTTTCTAATATTGAAATCATACAGTCCAGTATACTCAAGACCTATATGCACTCTAAGATTTTGAGAGAACTTCATTATACTCAGTATGGTATATTGGAGTTTTCATATATTTGTATAAAGTATTACCGAATGAAACTACATAAGATAAAATCTAACCATAATGATTCATGATAAATACATCCTGTTTGGATGAAGCAACGTTGATCTCGACAAAATTCATATCTAAATCAACTCCTCTTTTAGGATTAAACTATCATAGCGTAACACTACGTTCAATTATCATATGTAACCTTATTATTTATAAGCAGTTGTATAAACGCTGTAACCAACTCATTACCAATAAAAGTACGTAACTTTTTCCTTACATAGGTAAATTGTCAACACAATATTTATGTCAAAAAATACATAACTTCATAAAAGTTCATACTGAGTTCATATTGACATAGTAAACTTTATCTATAAAACAAAAATAAGGAGAAAAACGATGTTAGAATTAAAAAATATTAAAAAAGATTATATGGTTGGATCTCAAGTGATCCCAGCTTTAAAAGGTATTGATATAAAATTTAGAAGCAATGAATTTGTATCCATTCTCGGACCTTCCGGTTGCGGGAAAACAACCCTATTAAATATTATTGGCGGGTTAGATAGATATACCAGCGGTGATATTTTGATTGATCAAAAATCAACCAAAGATTTTAAAGACAAGGATTGGGATGCCTACCGTAACAGTGTGATTGGTTTTGTCTTCCAAAACTACAATTTGATTTCGCACCTATCTGTCTTAGACAATGTTGAAATGGCCTTAAGTTTATCAGGTGTGAACGCAAAAGAAAGAAAAGCACGCGCTAGTCAAGTTTTAATTGAAGTTGGTTTAAAGGATCAACTCAGTAAAAAACCCAACCAACTATCGGGCGGTCAACAACAACGAGTTGCTATTGCTAGAGCCCTCGTCAATAACCCGAAGATCTTACTTGCAGATGAACCGACAGGTGCTATCGATAGTGTAACTTCAAAAAAAATTATGTCTTTAATCCAAGAAATATCAAAAGACAGATTGGTTATCATGGTCACCCATAATGAAAATATCGCTAAAAAATATAGCGATCGCATCATTAAATTATTGGATGGCGAAGTCATTGATGACACCAATGGTGTCAAGGAAGATGACCTTCCCGTCATAGAAAAATTAGACAACAAAAAAACAAAAATGTCTTTTTGGTTAGCAATCAAAACATCATTAAAAAACCTATTTACTAAAAGAGCTAGAACCCTTATTACAGCCATGGCAGGTAGTATTGGTATTATTGGGGTTGCGCTTGTTTTAGGGATTTCAAACGGTATGACAGACTATGTATCAGACCTAGAAACTGATACACTCGCAGGCTATCCAATTAGTATCAACCAAATAGTAGAAACCAATACTTTTGGCCCTGGTGGCAATGAAGACACTCCATTTACACAAGATAATCCAGAATTCATGGATGACCCTATCATTTATGCTTTTGATGAAGATGCAACAAATATTATGCACACCAACCAATTAGATGAGGACTTCATCCAATACTTAGAATCTATGGATGATACATTATATAATTCCATTTCTTACACCTCAGCCATATCATTGAATGTCATCACCCAAACATCTGTTGGCACCTATGAACTCATCAATGATAGCAACTCACAAATGTCTTTCTTTGGCACTGACCAAATTTTTAATGAACTTCCAGACAATGAATCATTTGTTTTATCTCAATACGATATGTTAGATGGTGTTTATCCAACAAATGCCAATCAAGTGGTGCTTGTGGTTGATGAAAGTAACCAGGTCGATGTATCCACCTTAGAGACACTTGGTTTTAACCTCACATCCACCTATACATATGATGATTTTATCGGTCAAACATTTAAAGTAGTTTTAAATGATGCCTTCTACCAAGAACTGAATGGTCAATATATTCCAAATTCAGACTATGAAGCCTTATATAATGATGACAATGCCATTGACATTGAAATCACAGGTATTATGAGAGTCAATGAAGAGGCTACAAGCAACATCATCTCAACGGGTATTGGGTATACACATTTCCTCACAGAATTAATTAGTGACGATGCTAAAACATCTGATATTGTCATGGCTCAAATTAATACACCCGACACCAATGTATTAACAGGTACAGCTTTTAATGACCAAATTACATATGATGATGTGATGAAAGTCATCGGTGGCGACCAAACACCTGTATCAATTCAAATATACCCTGAATCATATGATAACAAAGAAACCATCAAAACCTACATTGATAACTACAATATCGGTTTAAATGAATCCAATCAAATTATCTACACTGATATCGCAGAAGTCTTCTCTTCAACCATTTCAGGACTAATCAGTACCATCACCATCATTTTAACTGCATTCGCAGGTATCTCATTGGTTGTATCAAGCATTATGATCGGTATCATTACTTACGTCAGCGTTATAGAACGTACCAAAGAAATTGGTATCATGAGATCTATTGGTGCACGAAAAAAAGATATATCAAGAATATTTAACGCCGAAACTTTATTAATTGGTCTAGGTAGTGGTATACTTGGTGTAGGGATTTACTTCTTATTACAAACACCGGTAAACATGATCATCAATCAATTAATCGATATTCCTGGATTTGCAAGCCTACCAGCCTATTACGCGGTTGGATTAATCTTACTTTCTAGTTTCTTAACCATTATGGCCGGTTTAATCCCTGCAAGCATTGCAGCAAAAAAAGATCCAGTGATTGCATTAAGAACAGAATAATCAAGGAGGTTCAATATGTTTAAAATACTTGTTGTAGAAGATGATAGACATATTCGTAACATTATAGAGAAACGTTTAGAAAAAGCTGGGTACGAACCCCTCTTAGCCTTTGATGGCAGAGAGGGGATTGCCCTTTTTGAATCACAAAAAGTTGACCTCATCATCACTGACATTATGATGCCTCATGTTGATGGTATCTCCTTAGTCAAAGAAGTGCGTTCAACCAATCCCAATATTCCTATCATTATGCTGACCGCTTTAGACCATATTAAAGACAAAGAAAATAGTTTTATTAGCGGTGCGGATGATTATATTGTGAAACCTGTTGATATGAAAGAACTGATTCTAAGAATTCAATCGCTCTTAAGGCGTTATAAAATCATCAACAATCAATTGTTCGAACATAAATCAATCCTTTTAAATTATAAAACCTTTGTCTGTCAAATTAATCAAAAAGACATCACTTTAACCAAAAAGGAATTTATGCTCTTGTTTAAACTCTTATCTAGTGCTGGACAAATATTTACTAGAGAACAATTAATGAATGATATCTGGGGCTATGACAGTTTTTCTTATGAACGTACCATTGACACCCATATAAAAAGACTAAGAGAAAAAATAGACACTTCAGACTTTGAACTAGTTACCGTGAGAGGTCTTGGCTATAAGGCGGTATTATTATGAAAAAAATGACAGTTAAATTAATCCTTATATCTATCATTACAATGGTGATCTCTTCTGTCATTCCCAATATCATCTGGAAACTATTTGGCGAAGGTACTCCAAGAGAAGCCAACATTGAGCCAGGATGGATTTTGTTGGCAGCCATACTAACTGTGACCGCCAGTGTCACCATATATAGTATCATCATCAATAAAGTGATTGTGCAACGGGTTAGAATCCTTAATGATTCAACAAAAAAAGTGATTAATGGTGACTATGATATGACCATTGTTGACAAACATAGAGATGAGTTATCAGAGCTATCAAATAGTTTTAATGAAATGACCAATGCTCTCCAACAAAATGAATATGTGAGTAAAAACTTTATTCGCAACTTCTCTCATGAATACAAAACACCCTTATCCACGATTAAAGGATATGCAGAATTGATTCAGGATGAGGATCATTTATCAAAGGATACAAAAGAATACTTAGAAATTATCGTTGATGAATCAAATAGACTATCACAGTTATCATACAATATGTTATTAATCTCACAAATTGATCATCAAATTATTATTCCAAAAGAGGATGAGCTTAATATCACTGAAGAACTTAGAAAAGTGATTCAAATGAAACAGCTTATGTTTGAAAAAAAAGACTTGTCTTTTGAATTAGATGTCTTAGATTTACAGGTTAAAACCAATCAAAGCCTAATCTATCAAGCATTCTCAAACATCATTGATAACGCCATCAAATATACCTTAAACAATCAAACCATCCATATTAAATTCACCCATGTAGGCAATCATCTTAAAATGGTTTTTTCAAATCCGACCAAACAAACAGACCTTGATGAATCACAATTGTTTAATATATTTTACACCAACCAAAGGCACACAACAAAATCAAACGGTATTGGTTTATCCTTGGTGAAAAAAATCATTGAAAAACTAGGCGGACAAGTCAACGCTAAAGTAGACGCCCAATCATTTAAACTTACCCTTGATTTGCCTATTAATAAAATCAATCAGTAAATCTTCTGATAATATAAGCCCTTAAAGGCTTCTTCATAAAATACACGACCACATATTTTAATGTGGTCGTGTTTAATTTATAAGATTAATTCATCTAAGATCTATCTAGATTATTTTCTTCTTTATTATTTTTAGAAATTAAATCATATATTGTCGTTTTATCAACAATACTCCGAATACAGTAAAAATATGATTGCTAAGATTTGTCCTAACACACTTTCTATTGAAATCAAAATAGAAGTTTCTGTATCATTGGGATGTTTTTGACAAAACATTGAAATACAAATGTAAATATTTATAAAACCAATGACTATTGCTGAAAGCGATACTTTTAAACTGTCCCAATCATTCACACGTATTTTTGACATTCTACCATAAAAAATAAATGTCATTAATTACAATTATTTGTGATACGGCTCGTTGTAATTTTTTTAGTTGAAACTTATTATGTAAAGATTAGCAATTTATCAATTTCTCTTGGACTTAACCATATACCATTTTCTCTGTATATTGTTATATTTAAAATGTATATTTTAGCTAAAAAATCTGCATAACTTTCATCATTTTTATATTGTAGTAAGTTTTGTTTTCATATTTTTAAAGGCAACTTAAGTTTATTTATTTCATCACTCGCTCTTTTATCATATATATAGAATAAATTTGGCAGATGAAAATGAAGGTATTTTGAAGCTAGAGAGCGATTGTATTTTCCTGTTATTTCTTTAAATAGATTTGTAAGCTCATAATGCAATTCGCAAACTTGAAATAATAACTCTGCATTCATTCTAGGTTCCATTTTTAGTTGCCTTATTTTACTATCGAGAGTTTTGCCAAAAAGCTTCATTAATTTATCTATCACAGAAAAAGGATTATGTAAGACCTTATCCGCTAGAATCTTCCTTTAGTCTATTATAACTAATTTATTCTTTCCAGATTAAATGCTTTTAATCTATGTTCTGTATTTTCTGTAAATATTTTATCAACCAACTTCGCTTTATTCTTTTTACTCATTATATCAAATATGTAGTCTTTAATAAATAACAATATTATTCATCTAGTTTCATCAAAAACAAAAGACCAAAAAATAGTTCTTTTCACTTATGATAACGTTCGTTTTATCGCATTTAGTTGGAACTTATTACCATATGCATATGATGGATTAAAATACTACTGTTTAAAAACCGCATTGTCCAGTTCGTTAGATAGAATCGCTTTTGCCAAACTGCAATTACTATATTTCCCCTAAATTTATATTAAATGTTTGGATAATTGAATTATTGTTGATCTTCAGGTTCTTCTTGAGGTGTTTTTGTTCTATCAATTTTAATGTTGAGATATGCAAACGCTATCACAATTATTAATGTCAGCCAGCACAATATAGCATAAGGAGCATACTTTATTACTGGGACCCCAAGGGTTAAAGCTACAAACATACCATTACTGTTCCATGGAATAAGAGGCGCTGTAAGTGTTCCACCAGCCTCTAATGCACTAGTCAGGTTTTTAAGCTTCAATTTATGTTTCCTATAATTCTCTTCAAACATTTGGCCAGGTAGAATAATAGCGAGGTATTGGTTAGCGGTAATTACATTTATAAAGATTGATGTTGTTATAACTGTGGCAGTCATATTTCCTACTGACTTAAGTAAACCTGACATTTTCAAAACTATACTATGAAGCATACCAGTACTGTTCATAATACCACCTAGTGCTAAAGACACAAATGCCAGAATAACTACACTATACATGCTCTCAAGTCCTCCTCGTGAAAATAACATATCCAATTCCGAGTTTAGTGTTTCCATTTTTACACCAGTATTAATAATGTCAGAAAGTTCGCCTAAACTACCATCTTGTAATAAAATATAAGCTGCACCCCCAAGAATTACACCAACTATTAAGCTTGGAATTGCAGGAATCTTCTTTATAATCATTAGAATTACTGCTAATGGAGGTATAAATAACCACACAGTAATATTAAAATGCTGTTGAATATATTCTGTATAGATAGATACATCTGAAACACTAGCATTTCCTGAAACCGTAAATCCAATAATTGTGAACGCTACCAGAGTTATAATAAAACTTGGCAAAGTTGTATATAGCATATTCTTTATATGACTAAACAAATTAACACCAAGTACAGAAGGGGTCAAATTAGTTGAATCAGACATAGGGGACATTTTATCTCCAAAAAAAGAACCTGATACCACAGCTCCCGCTGTCATAGCTGCTGGTATCCCGAATGCTTCTCCTATACCAATTGCTGCTACACCAATTGTACCTATAGTGGCCCAGGAACTACCTGTAATTAGAGCCGCTGCACTGGAAAGTAACACAATTAGTGGTAAAAACCATTGAGCCACTAAAAGTTTAAGGCCAAAATACATTATAGCCGGAACAATGCCACTAGCTATCCAGACTCCGACTAACATTCCTATTATAAGAAGGATAATCAGCGATGGAAGCGTACGAGCAATTGCGTTTTTAAATCCGTCTCTGATTGTTATCCAGGAAAACCCATAAAGATAGGCACATAATCCAGCGGTAGCTCCACCTAAAAATAATGAAAAATGAGGTTGAGCGTCTAGTACAAAAACTGAATACCCAAGAAGAATGACTGTAACAACTATTGGGATAAGTGCTAACCATAATGGTGGTGTAGATAAATTTTCTTTTTTAGTGGAAGTCTTTTTCTTCATAATAAAAATTCTCCTTCTTCTATCCTGCGAGTACAACTGATTCATTGAAAGTGACACCAGTTGCAACATCAGATCCAATACACAATCTAAATATTTTGTTTCATTTAAGATTCCATTGCTACATCCATTTCATACTAATTGACAATTATGAATCTTATTAATACTTAACTCTAATACAAAATTGTAAATATTACAAGGTATGCGGGAAAACATCAACATTATATTGTTTTTTCCCTTATCTTTCTAAATCAGTTTTGATGGTTTATATGCTACGAACAAACAGACACTTAAAAAGGCGCTATGCCTAGTTTTAAAGATCTATTGGAACTGGCAAAATCAATCAAGTGATGAGTAATCGTTTGATAAACTAACTTAGAATGAATATGATCATAATCATGAACAATATGATTCCTCAGTCCATATATCTGCATCCAAGGAATACTGTCATGTATTTTCTTGAAATCATCTGTAAGCTTTTTGTTTGATAGTTCACCAATCTGTAAAAGATTAAAAACAACCGCATCTTTCTTCAACGAATTTCTATCAAAATCATCTAAGGATTTTACTTCATTCATATAATCTTGAATTCTATTTATATGAGTTAGTATTTTACTTAAAGTCTATTTATTCCTTTCGTTTATACAGTACAATACCTTTCAAAATATCTTTCATTAAATTTGAATCTTCTTCTATTTCCTTCATATGTAATAAATCAACATCCTTAACAAACAATTGATTTATTTCTTCTAACAATCCAAAAAAAGTTAAACCTTCAATTGCTCCATCGATTGCTAAATTAATATCGCTAAGAAGATCAGGCTCACCTTTAGCATAAGACCCAAACAAAATGATTTTATAAATATCATATTTTATTGTTAAAGGCAACAATATTTCTTTTATTTGTACAATTTCATAAACCCCTAATCTATCAGTGATAATTTCGTTATTGTTTTTCGGAAACTGCTTTATATAAGAATCAACAAGTTTTTCAACCCAAGGACTAGGTTGTCTTTTTCCACTCTCCCAATTTTCAATCGTTCTTTTAGGTATACTTGTTATATCACTTAGTTCTTGTTGGGTTATGTTATATTTAGCTCTAGTCTCTTTTATTTTAAAAACCATATATATCACCTCCATTTGTATTTCACCACTCAATTAGTGGTAAAACAAGATATTTATTAGCTTTAATTTAGCACCATAAAAGCTCCTGAAAAATTCAGGAGCTTCATATATATTTATAATGTCATGAGTTAATCATTTTTTTTGCTTTCTAAAATGATAAGACTCATATGAATATTACTTAACCATTTTGCTACATTGCAATCATTTATGGTATGGATCGTTGTAACACTTTTAGTTGATATAAGTTATTCACTCCTTATCTTTCTCTACTAATATATAGCAATAAACAAGACCTGTATATCGTAGATATCTATATCATTAAGAGACTCATTAATCATTTTACAATTTGGTTTTCAACTTGTTATATCTCTTTAAACTAAAATTTTGCCTTTTTAATCAAACCAAATAATCTCTCATTTAAGTAAACCTTTTCCCTGCCTATCTTTTTTGACGTTAAAAATCCAGCATTTTCTAGTTCAACCAAATAAGAAGAAGCTGTTTTTCTTGTTACTCCAACGCCCTCTTCAACAAAAGATATTTTAGTATAAAACTCATAGAAGATTACATCAATTAATTCTTTTGAATAAATTTTAGGTAATTTGGTTTTCACTTCTTCTATCATTGATTCAATTAGATTATTAATATCCTTCATAATTTTTAAGGTTTTATGAGCTGTTACTTTGATACCTTCCAAAATGTATAAAACCCACGATACCCATTTATTAGAGTCTCTCACTTGTTGCAAACCATCATAATATTCTGCTTTATTATTATTGATATATGAACTTAAATATAGTATAGGTGTATCCAATAATTTCTTTAATGTTAAATACAATATGTTTAGTATCCTACCCGTTCTCCCGTTACCATCATAGAATGGATGAATTGATTCAAATTGATAATGTATGATAGCTAGTTGAATCAGTTGATCATAATCTATACTATTTGAATTAATGTATGTCTCCAAATTTGACATTAAATCAATAATATCCGAATGTTTTCCTGGAGGAGTATACACCACTTCTTGTGTTCTTTCATTTTTCAATACTGTTCCGGTAGTTTTTCTTATACCCGCATCATTCTGTTCTATGATCTTTTGAACTTCTATTATCATATTTGTTGATATGAAGTTATTTTTTTTGACCAATTCATAACCTCTCCAAAGAGCGGTTCTATAGTTTACAACTTCTTTTGCTTCTTTGGTTGATTTGTTTGTTGATAACGCTTTATAAAGTTCATCATGTGTTGTAATTATATTTTCAATTTCCGAACTATCTTTAGCCTCATTAATAGTTATTGCATTTAATAATATGTTTTTGTTTGGAATTACATCAGCATACCCTTTCAATTCTGCTAAAGCTTTATTTGCTTCAATTGTCTTCAATAATATTTCTTTTGTATTGAAATCAAATTTTGGTGGTAATTTATCAAGATTAATCATTATATCACTCCATTCTTATAATTAGATTATATAAGTAATTATTACTTAAGTCAAGACTATATGGGTAATTTTATTGTTTTTTTACGCGCGTTAAGGGTATATGGGTAATCATTACCCATATTTATAAAAATAAGTACCGTAGAAAAAACAGTACTTATTTCTTTATGAAATTCTTCTTTTCTCCTACTTATGATAGTGGTTTGGCAACCCTTTTTTAGACAGTTTTTATAAAGAGCAGTTTAATCTATAGTCAACTGGACTAGACAGTGCGTCACAACTGATTAGAAATATGCTCAATAGTATAACTAGCGAAAAATACATTAACTTTCTCATGAAATCATCCTTTCATTTATATCATAAACCTTAATCTAGTATTCATTATATGCTTTAAAATATTTTGATTCAATAGAGTCAGTGAAAACACATAGATTATTGACTAGAGCATTGTCACATTCGTAGATGGAATGTAACAAAGTTAATTAAATGGTCTAATCTTAGTAATCTATATCTATAAACAATTAGATATACCCCTAAGTTTACCCCTGAAATATACAAAAAGAAGCTTTTTAGCTTCTTTTTTTGGACTTTTTGTTATCTTATTATAAGCGATTAAAGAACCTCTATATGGCATTTTTATAAGTTCCATTTTGCAAAAGGCATTTACTTATAATTCGGCTAATTGTAAAATTTTTAATTGTAAATTTATATGAAAACATTATTATAGGGAAGTGGTCCAAAATTAGTACGAGGAGGGTCCCTGTATCATCGTACCCGAATTAAAATTATCACTATTAACATCAACTATATAGTTTTTAACAATCACAACCACTCGTTGAGCAACAACTCTTACCATCTATTGGGGTAACTTCACTTCCACAACAAGAACTTTTCTTGTCTGAATTTAAACTTTCAATATACTTCTTCATTGCTATATCTCTATATTCCCTAAGGATAGGAGTATTGTAGACTATATTCATACCGTCAATTGGTTTGGTCCCACAAGCATATTTTTGTTCTCCATCTACTTCTATTAGACATACTTTACAACATCCACCTTTACGACTTGATCTAAAGCAAGGAGCTATGATAGCTATCCCCGATTCTTCAGCTACTTCTACAATGTTTCTATTTTCATCAGTTACCTCTATTTCAATTCCATCTATCTTTATATTCATTTTTTACCTCCGCAACAACTCTTGTCTTCACAATTTGTTTTTAAATACTTTTTATAGTTTTCTATATCTGCTTTAAATACTTCATCTTCGCTTGTTATCCTAACTATATGATTTACTAAATCTTTGTTTTCAATAATAAAATCATTATTAAGCTTATAATATACCCATTGAGCTTTTTTTGTAGTAGATACGATGTTATGTGATTTCAATTTAGCTAAATGCCTACTTGTATTTGTTTGAGACAAGCTCAATATGTCTTCCAGTTCACAAACGCACACTTCCTTTTCCATAACAACTCTCAGTATCCTTAGTCTGTTGAGATCTCCTAAAACTTTAAACAATTCACTTATCATTGTTTATCACCTCCGTTATATGATTACATTCGCATATAGTAATATAATATCATTTCAAGTATAAATGTCAAGTGATTTTAGTATAATTCTTTTATTCAGCAATAAAGTGAAGATACTAATTGATGCTTTTCAAGTAACCCTTATTCTTATAGGTCATTTGTGATACGGCTCGTTATTTATTATTCTAAATGAACGATATATTTGTTCTAATAGAATAATTTTCATTAATTGATGTGGAAATGTCAATTTAGAAAAAGACAATCTTAGATTGGCTTTTTTTAATATAATATCAGATAAACCTAAAGACCCTCCTATAATAAACACTATTTCTGAGGATTGATATGAAAAAATATCACTAATCTTATTAGCAAGTTCTATGCTATTTAATTGTTTACCAATAATATCCAAAGCGATAATATATTCCTTATCAACTTTGGATAATATTCTTTCAGCTTCTTTATCTTTTATTATTTCGATTTCTTTAGGTGAAAGATTTTCCGGTGCTCTTTCATCGTTAACCTCAACAAGATCCAATGAAACGTATCTGGATAGTCTTTTTACATACTCTGTTATACCATTCTTAAGATATTTTTCTTTTATTTTTCCAACCGTTACTATTTTAACCTTCATAATATTCCTTTATTTATTGAATTTGTATTTTCTTACAAAAAATTAAATTTTATGATTAATGATTATTGGTTCTTTCATCAAAGATAGTTTGTGATTTCTAACTTGAACTGGTTTACCAGTAATTAAATTTTCATATACACCATCTTCTAAATTAATAACTATATCCCCTTCTTCTAAACCGACATTAAATAGACCGATTAGAAGATTATCTTTATACTGATAATACCCTAAATAAACATCTTTATTTACATTATCTATAGAATATACACCATGACTGGTAATTTCCTGGCTCGTTATATTCTTCAATGCTTTTATTAATCCTGAAATATCAGGCCCATTCCAAGAAACCATATCTTTATCAAATAAACTAGGTAAATGATCATCACAGTTTTCTTGACCATTATAAATTAGTGTGGCACCTCGTGAAAAGAAGGTTAAAGATACCCATTGTCTAATTTTATCAAGATCATTATTAACAAACTTTGCAAAACGGCCATAATCATGGTTTTCCAAGTTTCTCATTTTAACATAATTATCAGGATATATTTCTTCTTGTCTTAATAATTCTTCTAAATATCGATTAAAACTACTCTTTCCTTTTAGATAGCCTTCAAAATATGGATGAGTATCATAATCATAAGCCATATCAAAGACTTGATAAATTTCAGACTCACTAAGACACTTAAAGTTTTGATCTCTTAGATATTTGCATAATCCACCATGAACACTTTCACTTAAAAATATAGTTTTTGGATTTTCTTTTAGAACAGAATTTCTCATATCACTAAGAAATTCAATTGGCAAGAAACTAGCGACATCAAAACGATAACCATCAACACCTAGTTTTGTCCAATACAATAATACATCAATTAAATATTTCCATAGTGTTTTATCCTTAGAAAAATCTAAATCTGTAACGTCCCACCAATCGCCAACTTTATTTGCATATTCACCATTTTTCTTATAAAAATATTCAGGATGATTGTTTGCTAAGACAGAATCAAAAGCTGTATGATTGAAGACAATATCCAACATAATAGACATATCTAGACGATGTATTTCTTCAACAAGGATTTTAAAGTCTTCTAAGGTTCCCAATTCTTTATTGATACCAAAATAGTCTTTGATAGAGTATGGCGACCCTAGAGATCCTTTTCTATTTTTTTCTCCTATAGGATGAATGGGCAATAGATAAACAATATCAACACCCAAATCCTTGATTCTATTTAAATCCTTTCTTAATGCGTTAAACGTTCCTTCTTTGCTATAATTTCTAACATAAACTTGATAAATAAATAAATTTCTTAAATCTCTAGAAGTTTCAATACTCATCGCTATTCTCCTCTTTTTTTCTTAAACGCACGTGGATGTGCCTTCAAATACTCGTCTTGTAATTTTTCTTTAGAAATCTTTGTATAAATCTGTGTTGTTGATAATGAGACATGTCCTAATAATTCTTGAACAGATCTCAGATCAACACCTCTATTTAATAAATGAGTTGCAAAAGAATGTCTAAATGAATGGGGCGATAAATTCATAGCTGACGCTTGTTTTTCCAATTCCTTGTTTAATATCACTCTAACACCTCTTGGTGTTAAAGGTGTACCTTTATAGTTTAATAACAGTATATTAGAATGATCATTGTGTTTTAATGCAAGTTCAACTCTAGCTTCTGACAAATATTCTTTTATTGTTTTTAAAGCATAATCATGAACTGGAACGACCCTATCAACTGAACCTTTACCATGGACTAATACTTCATGTGTTACAAAATCAATATCACCAATAATCATATTGGTTAATTCTGATACTCTTAAGCCGCATCCATATAACAATTCAAATAATACTCTATTCCTTTTACCTAACGCCGTTGAATTATCAATATTATTTAAAAACTTTAACATTTCATCTTCATAGATAAACTTTGGTAATGACTTCTTTACTTTCGGCAAATCAACATTCTCAAAAGGGTTTTCTTCTAAGATTTCTTCTTCTATTAAATAATCATACATTGATTTAACACTACTAATTTTTCTACGAATAGACTTGGGATCATATCGATGGTGAAGACTAGCCACATAAAATTTGGCAATTCTATGAGTCATAAACCCTAAATCGCCTAAATCCTCATTCGTTAAAAAATGAATCAATGAATCAATGTCATTCATATAAGCAGTGACAGTATTATCAGAATACTTTTTTTCGTTCTCAAGATAATCTTGATATCGATCTCTTATATTCTTATTTGTTAATCTCTCCTTCATTTATTAACTCCTCAATGGCTTCTAATGCTCTGTTAGCATAGAAAGTCTTTCTCTCTTTTTTCTTATGTTTAAATTCCAAATCTGGAAATAATCCAAAATTAGTATTCATTGGTTGAAAACTATCCACTGATGCATTTGCGATATAATCCGCTTGAGAACCTATCGCAGAAACCTTAGGCATTTTTATCAAATCTAAATCTCTAACAAATCTAGACATATTTATTCCAGCAACCAACCCTGAAGCAATTGATTCAACATATCCTTCAACACCACTTAATTGACCAGCAAAGAAAAGATCTTCTCTATCTTTTGATTGGTAATATTCATTAATTGAATTAGGTGCATTAATATAAGTATTTCTATGCATAATACCATATCTTATGATATTCGCTTTTTCTAAACCGGGTATCATTCTAATAATCCTTTTTTGTTCTGGAAAAGTTAAATGAGTTTGAAAACCGACAATGTTAAACATTGTTTTCTTAAGATTATCTTGCCTTAATTGAACCACTGCAAAAGGTCTTTTTTCATCTTCTAATCCAAGACCTACTGGTTTCATTGGTCCAAATAATAATGTCTTATATCCTCTTTTCGCAATTTCTTCAAAAGGCATACACCCTTCAAAGACCTTCATTTCAAAATCTTTAATTTCAGCGGTTTTCGCATGAATCAATTCTTCATACCAACGCGTATATTCTTCTTCATTCATTGGGCAGTTGATATAATCAGCTTCACCTTTATCATAACGACTTTTAAAATATGCTTTGCTCATATCAATTGAATCTGCTTCAATCACAGGCGCAATAGCATCATAAAAATAAAGCATATCTTCACCAATGAATTTCTGAATGTCTTTTGCTAATCCTTCATGCGTCAATGGTCCAGTGGCCAATATAGTCGGTCCATCAGGTATTTCCATAATTTCTTCATGAATGACTTCTATTAAAGGATTATTATTTATTTCCTCTGTAATATATTCTGAAAATAAATCCCTATCCACCGCCAAAGCATTTCCTGCGGGTACACTATATTTATCAGCTGCCCTTAAAACAAGAGAGTCTAACTTTCTTAACTCTTCTTTCATCACACCAGCAGCATTCATCAATGAATCTGATCTTAATGAATTAGAACAAACCAGTTCAGCAAACCCTTCTAAATTTTGTGCTGGGTTTTTCTTTAATTTTTTACTTTCAAATAATTTAACTTTTATATTCCTTTTCGCCAGTTGGTAAGCAGCTTCTGAACCCGCCAAACCAGCGCCTATTATATTTACATACATTGTATTTTCACCTCGTAATCTATTATAACACATAAGAAAAAAACGGATGAAATCATCCGTTTAATTTTTCTCTAATGACAATTGGTTTTTCTTGTAAATCAATTAAACCATTTTCAACTTTAATTATTTTTTTATCTAAAT
>JAQIBJ010000073.1 GCA_027859085.1 Mycoplasmatota bacterium | reverse complement strand
CCTAAAACAAAAAATAGTATGACAGAAATAAAAGGAGACAAAGCAACAAACTTATTCTCTTTAACTCTTTTTATAACAATGGTTCTTCTTAAATTATTAACTATCTCTTTAGGATTACCTAGATAATTTTCTAGTACATCTTCACCAACACCATTTTCAATTGCTTCATCAATTGTCAAGGTGTAATCCTCCAAGATTTCATCAATTTCTTCTCGATCAAAATGTTTTTCTTTTAAATAATACTCTAACTTTTCTAAATACACATTTTTATTCATTATAACCCTCCTTCAATATTTGATCCACTGAACTTGTAAAATCCAACCATTCACTTATTTGTTCTGATAATTCTTTTACACCCTTCTCGGTTAAATCATAGTACTTTCTTGGTGCCCCAACATCATTGTTTCCCTTTTCTTGTTTTAAAAACCCTTCATTGTGTAATCTTCTTAAAATTGGATAAATCGTATTTTCATTAACCTCTAATGTTCTCATTTTATTTAGTATTTCAAATGTCGATGATTTTTTAGTCTTTATCAATTTCATAATACACAATTCAACAATGCCTTTTTTCATTTGTGAATTCATTTTTATCACCACCACAGATATAATATCATGTATTTGTGTTAAACGCAATAACTTTTTGTGTAAAACAAAAAAGGTCCTCTTAATCGATGACCTTTCGTTATATATAGTATACTGTCCAAATTTTAGTGTCCAATTTACTATCCGCATTCTAATCGGACCATTTTGTACTGTGTTGCATTCAAAATTAACATCCCAACAATTCATGCAAGATTATATCATACTTCCTAATTAAACTACTTGAAGATTTTTTGTAATACTTTTAAAGAAGTTAGTACTCCACATATCAAGATTTTCGATATCTTTAATAAATGGAAAGACATCATTTTTTGCATCTTCAAAATCGATATCATCAAAGCGATTGTTTAAGATATCTATTAGTGATTCTTTAGTTAGTGTAACATCTTCATCAATTGATTTTGTTTGTTTTAATCTTGCTTCTAGATGTTTTAAATTGACAGGTGTATTTGTAGATAGGTAAAATACGTAATCATACAAGTCTCGACCTTTTACCCTTTTCTTCCATTTCCTGGCGATTACTGCATGTAATTTCCCAGCAAACAAAGATGGTTTATCATAAATTCTAACTTCATATGGGAAAGGTAGTAATCGATAACTTGTATCTGTACTCGCATGTAAGGGTGGATCAATATCTATTTCAAACTTAATTTTAATTTTTTCATTATTCTGTACAAATGCTTCTTGATTAGAATCAGGGTAAAAAATTAGAAATTGTTCTTTTGTGTTTCCTTTTAAGAAAGCTGATTTTACATTGGAATTCTGTTTCTTCTTTTTTGTTGATATTTCAAATTTAAGACCAAGTGATTCTACGGTCTGATTTATCATGGGTATATATGTTTCGAATGTAAAATTTTTATCTGATGCAAGTAAAGTGAAATCTAAATCCTCAGAAAAACGATTTAAATCGTGATATATTCTGAGTGCCGTACCACCATAAAATGCAACATTCTTAAAAAAATTTGTTTTGGACAATCCTGCAAGCACAATTTCTTGCATGATTTCTTTTATAGCGTTTTTTTTATCATCTAACGTTACTAAATCATATTGTTCTAACATTTGATCAATAATTGTCATGTCACATCATCTCCTTCATGAAAATTTTTCTTAGTAGTTTTATATTAGTAGATTTGTATTTATCACATAAGAATAGTATTTCCTCAATATTGAGATCATAAAACTCATCTTCATCTATTCGTAAATCATCAAATACTAAATACTTTAATGCTTTCATGCTTGTCTGCGGTGGAGCGATATATAGTCTATCACAGAGTGCTTTCTCTTTTGTCGCTATGAAATATGAGTACCCATTTATAACATGAATCTTGATACCATATGGATATGCTGATTTTGGAATATCTCGATAAGTAAATACACCAAATGTATTCTTATACTTTTTTGATTTTCTTTTTTGGAAAGTAGCACTCGTATACACTACTACTTTCTCAGGAATGAGTCCGTGATAGTAAAGAGCATATTCAAATGACAAGTAAGACGGTCCATATATGTAAGCTGACAAAAAGTATCCAGGAGTATTACGGTCTGTTTCATACAACCCCTTTACCACTGTGTACAAATTCTCTTTTTTAAGTTCTCGATGTATTTTACCTAATGGATCTGAATATTCATTATACTTTACTAGTAAATCATTAATTGACTTAATCATAGTTATTTCCTCCGGATAATTGTATTATATACCATTATCTGGAGTAAATCAATAAGTTTTCTCCCGATTTATAATAAAATTTACAAAATCACATTTATTCCTCCATATAATTGCATTTTTGTCAATTTTCTGGAGAAATTATCTAAAAAATATCATCATTTTGTCTTGTCCGTGCCGTGTTTCTTTCAATTTCGAACCATTTTGAACGCAACACCGTACAAAATTAATGTTTGTCTGTTAAATGTTGCATTCTTATACATATGATATCCTAGGGAACCACTGTTTTACATCCATCACAGTCCAATTTCCTCATAAAAGAACAAAAGCACACAAATTTCTTTGTATGCTTCCAATATTTAAGTTTATCCGATTGAATCAGTCATTTCTAATTTAATTAATTGATTAAGTTCTACTGCATATTCCATCGGCAATTCTCTTGCAAATGGCTCAATAAACCCCATCACAATCATTTCTTTTGCTTCATCTTCTGTAAGTCCTCGACTCATTAAGTAAAATAGTTCTTCATCACTAACCTTGGAAACCGTTGCTTCATGTTCTATTTGACCTTTAAAATTTTTGACAATATTTGTTGGAATCGTATCAGATGATGAGTCTCTATCAACTAAAATAGTATCACATTCAATTGTTGCTTTAGCATACTCAGCATTTGCTTCTTGAGATACAGTCCCACGATAATTCACTTTCCCACCTCGTGTTGCGATGGACTTAGAAATAATTTTAGATGTTGTATGTTTACCAATATGAATCATCTTTGCGCCTGTATCTTGATATTGATTCTTTCCTGCAAAAGCAATGGTAATGGTTGTGCCTTTTGCATAATCACCTTTTAAGATACAACTTGGATATTTCATGTTAACGCCAGAACCAATGTTTCCATCAATCCATTCCATATGTCCGTAATCTTCAACAATAGATCTCTTAGTCACTAAATTATAAATATTAGTAGACCAGTTTTGTATGGTAGAATATCGACAATTGGCATGTTTCTTAACATATATTTCTACAACTGCAGCATGCAATGAGTTTTTTGTATAAATCGGAGCTGTACATCCTTCAACATAATTTAAAGTTGCTTCATCATCAACAATAATTAATGTTCTTTCAAACTGTCCCATTCGTTCAGAATTGATTCTAAAATATGACTGTAAAGGTTTATCAATTTTAACCCCTTTTGGTATATAGATAAATGATCCACCACTCCATACAGCCGTATTAAGTGCTGCATATCGGTTGTCTTTATATGGCACAGCTTTTGTGAAATATTCTTTGAACAATTCAGGGTATTCTTTTAAAGCACTATCAGTATCTAAAAAGATTACACCTTGCTCATCTAATTCTTTAATCTGGCTATGATAAACCGCCTCTGATTCAAACTGAGTGGTTACTCCCGACAAGTATTTCTGTTCGGCTTCAGGTATCCCTAGTTTACTAAAGGTATCTTTAATTTCTTCAGGAACATCTTTCCAGTCCTTTTCAACTTTGTTCGATGGTTTTATATAATAAATGATGTCATTAAAATCGATATCTGTTAAATCAGGTCCCCATTTTGGATCAGACATTTCATAGAATGATTTCAATGCATCCAAACGCACCTCTAACATCCATTTAGGTTCATTCTTTATTTCAGAGATCTCTCTAACAACAGATTCTGATAAACCTCTTTTGGTTTCTCTGATCGATTTAGTCTCGGTTTTAAAACCATATTTATAATCTTTATTGTAATCAAAATTATCTTTTTGACTCATGATATCCCTCTATTCTAAGCTGTCTTTGAATGCTACCCAAGCAATTGATGCACATTTAATACGTGCAGGAAATTTTTTAACGCCACTAAAAACAGCGGCTTCCTCTAAATCAACTGACTCATCAAACGCTTTGTCTGTGACCATATTTATATATGTATCCACAATCTTTTTAGCTTCTTCAACTGTTTTTCCTATCACTAATTCTGTTAGAACAGAAGCTGATGCAACAGAAATCGAACAACCAGTGGCTTCTTGTTTAACATCTTTTACAACACCATCTTCTACCAATACTTGGATGGTAATGTCATCACCACATGATGGGTTTTTGATTCTGTTTGATTTATAATCTTGATTGTCTACTAAACCTTGATTGCGTGGATTCTTATAATGTTCCATGATGATTTCTCTGTATAAATGATCTAAGTTATTCATCGTCTCACCTCAAAAACCTAATTTTTTAAAATAATCAATTGCCTCTATTAACGTTTCAACTAAAAAATCAACATCCTCATAAGTATTATAAAAATATATGGTTCCTCTTAATGATGAGTGAATGCCAAGAAAGTCATGAATTAACTTTGCACAATGTTGTCCAGCTCTCAATGCAATATGTTTTTCAGAAAAATAAGATATAGCATCATGAGATGGAACATTTTTTAAATTAAATGTAAACATAAACGTATCAGAGCTTTTATTGTAAAACTCAATGTCTTTAATATCTTTTATTTTATCTATAAAGTAATCATAAAGATTTTTTGAATATTCGTGTATATTATCAATACCCGTATTCTGTAAATATTCAACGGCTGCTTTTAAACCGATTACAGAAGCAATTGGCATTGTTCCTGCTTCAAATTTTGTTGGAGATTCTTTCCAAGAGAATTGTTGTTTCATGACATCAAGTGCCATATCGCCACCATATTCCAGTGGTTCCATATCATCTAACAAATCACTTTTACCATATAATACACCAATTCCCGTTGGGCCTAACATCTTATGACCGGAAAATGCGTAAAAATCAGCGTCTAAGGACTTTACATCCACTTCTATGTGTTGGATCGCCTGTGCACCATCAACCACTACTATCGCGCCATATTCATGCGCTATAGCAACCATCTCTTTAATCGGTGTCACATATCCCATCACATTCGATACATGGTTAATTACAACTACTTTAGTTTTGTCATTAATAGCCGCTTCAAAAGACTCTAAAGTGACTTTACCTTCATCACTTAATGGAATATATTGCAATTTAGCACCTGTTTTATGAGCCACATATTGCCAAGGTAAAATTGAAGAATGATGTTCTAACTCAGAGGTTAGAATTTCATCCCCAGGATGCAAATGATTTAGACCGAATGATCTAGCAACCATATTCAGACTTGAGGTCGTCCCTCTTGTGAATACAACTTCATTTAAATCCGCATGAATGAATTTAGCAATTGTTTCTCTTGCTTCTTCATATAGTTCAGTTGCTTTTTGACTTTCATAGTACATACCTCTGTTAATGTTCGAACTCAACTGTTGATTGTAATAATTTACTTGCTCAATCACTGACGTTGGTTTTAAACTGGTCGCTGCACTATCAAAATAATGTAACTGATTATTTAATTGTGGGAAATCTTTTTTCCATGGATTTTGTTTCAAAAAACTCACCTACTAAATTAAAGAACTAATTTTTCTTTTAAGTTGAGACTCTAAAGATTTATTTTTAATTTTGTTAACAAAGGGATTAATATACCCAGAGATAATTAAACTTCTCGCTTCAACTTCACTTAACCCGCGACTTAACAAATAAAACAATTGATTTTCATCAATTTGGCCAATTGCTGCACCATGACTTGCTTTTACATTGTATTCGTCTATAAATAAGGTTGGCTTAACTTTAATTTCTCCATTATCTGATAAAATAATGCCTTTATTCAATTGTTGGCAATTCGACAATTCATTGCCTTTTTCAATAGTCCCATTCACGTAATAATCTAGTTTTGCATTTCCATGACTGATTAACCAATTATTGATTTGTGAATAAGTTTTTTTTGCTTTATGATAAACATGTTGGATCACATGAATATCATCATCTTGAGACCCAACATTCAATAAATCAATATCTAAATTTGATAATTCATCATTTAAGAAGATATCTTCATTAAGCTCTAATTGTCCATTATAGGTTAAATTATTTAACAATATCAATGAACTGTAATAATCGAGATTAAATGTTCTATCAATATGAATGATTGTTTTTCTTCTCGAAATAAAATTACTGTATAATTTAAGCAATCCTTCTCTTTTAATATCTACATTCATTTTTATCTTGGTTTCTCTTGAATTATAACTGATTAAAAATAATTTAACATTAGCTTTCTCTTCAATGACAATGTTCAATTCATCTTTTGAATAATTATCTAAATAAACAAACACTTCTTCTTTATCACTAAAAATTAAAAGATTATTTTTATAAACGGCTTTTGATTGATTAATAACTTCATTTCCCGACAATGCAATGTATGCATTGTTTTTTTGAATGTATTTAGGAATTTTCATTATTACACCATCGTTTTAGTTGCACAAGTACCTAGAGAATATGGGTTTTTACCTTCATCTTCAATACCCAATTCTTTTTTAACCCAATCATAACCTTCTTGGTCAATTTTGGTGATTAATTCAAGTGAACCCGTTTTTACAATATTTCCATTAATCATAATATGAACAAAATCAGGTACAATATAATCTAATAATCTTTGATAATGAGTAATCAAAACAAGACCTAAATTAGATGACTTTTCTTTAGTGACTTGGTCGCCTACTAATTTCAAAGCATCCACATCTAAACCTGAATCAATTTCATCTAAAAACGCAAACTTAGGTGTTAGCATTTTCATTTGTAATATTTCATTACGCTTTTTCTCTCCACCAGAAAAACCTTGATTTAAGAAACGGTGCGCAAGTCCTTTACCCATTTGTAATTCTTGAGATATTGATTCGAATTTCAAAATGAACTTACCAACTCTTAAATGCTCACCTTTTTCCATTCTTGTTTGCAAAGCTGCTTTGATAAAATCAAAATTTGTCACACCAGGAACTTCAATAGGATTTTGCATACCTAAGAAGATTCCAAGTCTTGCACGTTCATCAACTGACTTATCAATGATGCTTTCACCATCAACAAAAATATCTCCAGATTCCACTTTATATTTCGGGTGTCCCATACATACTTGGGCCAATGTTGATTTACCTGTTCCATTGGGTCCCATAATTGCATGAGTTTCTCCACCATTAACTTTTAAATTAATACCTTTTAATATCGTATTTCCTTCTACAGAAACATACAAATCTTTAAATTCTAGCGTCATATTATACCTCCAGATTTCCATAAATATTTTAACTTATTTTCATTGTTAATGCAAAATATATGACTGTTTTATTTCCTGATTTCTGCAAGAAAAAAAGAGATTCAAAAGAATCTCTTAATCATCAACTTTTTCTGATCCGATTATTTCCGGACTTTCTTGATGGTTTAGGGAAGTAATCCCAAGTATTTTTCTAAACACTGTTAGGAAAACAAATGCAAATAAACTTAATATAATCCCCAATGAATAATGTCCAAGTCCAAATGTTATACCAATCATCGCAGCCAAGAATAACGTTGATGCAGTTGTTAGTCCATAGATACCATTTCTTGTTTTTAAAATCGTACCTGCTCCTAAGAAACCTACACCAGTAATAACTTGCGCAACAATTCTTTGTCTTTGGATTTGAATATTCACAGTATTTATGTAACGTGGGTCTTGAGCAATCTCTCTAGCAACTGCTAAAGCATCTAAATATATTGCATCCTGTAAAATTGCGATTGCTGCAGCGGCGAAAGCCACCATTAAGTGGGTTGTTATCCCTGCAATCTTGTGTCGCATTTGTCTTTCTAAACCAATTATACCTACAAAGAAGGCAGTGAGAACCATTCTCAGTAAAATCTCTAAAATTCCCGGTCCTTCTGTTAAAAAGTTATCTAAAAATCCCATTGTTTCACCTCTTCTTAATACTTTGTTATTTTAAGTTATAACGTAATTAAATATTATATCATTTACTTTAAGGTAATTCAAGGCGAATTCTTTTATTTAAACTGATCACAAAAACATATTTTATAAGTGATGTAAAATATCATACAATTGTTAATTTTCTTGATTTTGGCCTTCTTCATGGGGATTTACATGAATCATGCAATGTATAACATCTGGCATTTCTTTCTCAATATAATCATGAATATCTTCAGATATTTGATGTGCTTTCTCTAATGAAAGATGTGCATCTAAACTTATTTCTAAATCCACATAGATACTCAAGCCAAACATTCTCGTTTTGATTTCATCAATTGAACGAACTTTATCATTCTCATTAACAAGTTCTTTGATTTTAGAAATTTGTTCGTCATTTGCAGATTCATCAATCACTTGTGACACACCGGTTTTAATGATTTTATAGCCTAACCTAAAAATAAATAAGGCAATCACCATAGATGCTAGTGGATCTAAGAACCCGATACCATAAATAGCTCCGACAATCCCAATAATTGATCCAAAACTTACGATTGTATCTGAACGATGATCCCAAGCTTGTGCCATCAAAGCTTGTGACCTAGCTTTTTTTGCATCAACTGTGGTTTTTCTAAACAGCAGTTCTTTAACAACAATTGTCATTAACGCAATCACCCAAGTATACCACATTGGTTTAATAACTTCGGCATTTTCAAATACCATCTCATAAAATCTAACAGCAGCATCCTTACCAAGTTGAAAAGCTGTAATTAATAACGCAAACCCTAAAAAGATTGAGACCATACTGTCAAATTTTTCATGTCCATAAGGATGTGTTTTGTCTTTATCTTTTTTCGAAAATATCGCGGATATAAATACAACGATATTTGTTGCAATATCAGCGACAGATTGAATCCCGTCTGCAACTAAAACAGCAGAACCACCAAGCACACCCCCAATTATTTTAGCAATAGCTAGAAGGGTGTTCATAATGATGGTTAAAATTGTATTTTTTTTGATTATTGTTTCTTCTTCTTTTTTCATCTATATACTCCGTTGAAAGAGCGCTTTTATAGCGCTTTTATATTATTTTACAAATTGTGATTCGATTTGGTAAGCATAAACTTCCTTTAATTCAAGCAAGAAAGCATCCATTTCAGCTTCAGTGAAGAATGAGTACTCAGATGAATCAACGATGTTTCCAGTAAAGATATAATCTAATGTTGCAGTGTTTAAAAACGCTGATGCATAATATCCATCATGAACTGGTTGAACCAAAAATATAAAGAGATCTTCTAGTCTTGTTGGCAATTCTGGACGCTCCATATCATAAATTTCATCAAGATTAACAACACTACTAGCGATATCATAAATTCTATAATTCATATATACTTCTAACTGTGATAAGTTGACTCTTTCACCATCATTATTTAAACCTGCAGGGTAGTTATAAGTCGTATCTGCTGGTACTGTGAAATCAGCTGAAGGCATTTCAAAATTATCGCCTTTTTCAGCTTTAATTAAGTGTAACCCATAAGATGATTCTACTAAATTACTATAAACGAATTCCTTATTAATATTTTCAGCCAATTGATAAGTTTGGTAAACATCAATTAAACCATCTACAAATGTATCTTCATACTTTTGGAATGAATTCATATAATTTAATGAACTTTTAGAAGAAAGGTTTTCAGTCAATACTTTAAGACCTTTTTCTTTATATTCTCCCCAAATAGCATCATCTTTTGTCGTCGCTCTATAAGTAGTGACAAAATCAGTTAAATCATCTTCATTGGCATTTAAATAATTAATGACTTCCATTTTAAAATTAACAATCAATTCATCAAACGCTGCTTGATCTTCTAATTCATCATAAAATTCTTCATAATTATCGGGGTTACCATCGTTATTTTCATCCATAAAGATTAAAATATGTTTAGCGTTTATAGAAAAATAGTTATCATAAAAACTATCGATATAAGTCATCATATCAGTCATGGTTTCTTCTTTATTTTCCATGATGTAATCATATAAGAATAATGGTTCTAATGTTCTTTTAATATAACTATTTATCATTTCAACATCATTATGAACGCCATATGCTAAATATAAATAATCTTCAAAACTGTAATAATCAACATATCCACTTTCAATAAATCCCTGTTCCAATTCAACAAATTCAGTTAAGTGAGCATTCATTGCTGCAGAATTATTTTGTGTATAATCTGTTTCACAATTACCTTCATCATCACAATAAACATTATCATAATGTTCAGTTTTTAAAACTTGTAATTGAGATGCATGTACTAGATACAACGGTGTTTTTCTTTCTAAAGCAAATCCCATCAAATCCTTCACTAAGATTTCTGCATCATCGTAACTTGCAATAACATAATCTGATTCCATCAAGCTAGTAGCTTCCATATCTTCAGGTACAACGTTATCATAATCTAATTTTAAGTAGTAATCATATATCTCAAATCCATGATCTTCCCTCATCGTTTTAAGTCTTCTGTTGATAAATTCACCATCATTTAAATTTCTGTCGATAAGATCTTGTAGAATTTCATTGTACAATTCTTCGCCGATAATTGCTTTTAAAGCAGTTTCATCTCCATCAAATTCAGATAAATCATGATAATTTCTATCTAAATTCAACACTAAGTAATAATCATTTTCATTGCTAATCGCAACTTCATAAGGTTTATAAGTATAATATGCTGATTCAGGATCTTCATTCAAGGTTGATAAACTTGAAAACATCAAATTACCAAGTCTTGTATTAATTTTTTGTAAATCCTCATATTGAAAACTTAAATCTTCTAATAATAAAAGGTCTTCATAAGTTGCAGTTTCACTAATCAGTGTTTTCTGATTGGAATATTCATCATTATAAAATTGAATAAAGAAAGACAATAATTCTTCAGTTGTTAAACTTCTAGTATTATCTTCGTCTAATTTATAACTTGGTAAATCTTCTAAAGGTGTTGTACCAGTGTAAAGTCTTAATTCACCGTGAAACTCAACCAAATCATTGTCAGATAATACCTGAGATGCTTCTGATTTAACATCATATCGAATCATAATGGCATTAACTTCACCATATTTATTTTTAATATATTCATCAACTATGTCCTCAGCATTAAGATAAATATTATTATCCTCAATGGCTGGATTCGTCAATAAATCTTCAACATATAAGTCTCTTGCTACTAAAAATTCTAAGTAAGGTATATCATTATCACCATAACCTAAAATACGCATACCATTAGTGTATGCTTTTTCCATTTTTAATTGACGATCTTCATCAATTTTATCAATTTCTTCTTGATCAGTTGTTCCATAAGTTAATTTAATTCTTTTTTCATCAACTTTTTCAGTTGTAACAACATCAAGAAAATCTTTTAAAAGTTCTTGGTCAATCATTGTTAAAAGTTGATCAATACCATCGTTTACTATAATTGAGCTGTATAAATCCTTATAAGTGATTTCAAAACCTTCGCCTTCATAATAAACTGTATCCATATCAAAAGAATGATTGATTATATCTCCCGTTGTTGGTTCTTCAGTTGGATTTTCAGCACAAGATACAACTGCCAACCCAGCTAAAACCATCATTGATATTATCCATATTTTTTTCGTTATTTTTAGCATATATTTTATTAACTCCTTTTCAATATTATGTCTTTTCTATTATACAACATAATAGACAATAATGAAAATATTTTTCGTAAAGAAAGCCCCTAAATTTGTTAAGTCAATCTTAACCAAACTTATGGGGCTTATTTTACTGATTATTTAAAGGCTATTCTATCACTTCTGAGTAATCCATAGATGCCATACGTTTGTATGAAGCCCATCTACGTTTTGCATCTACTATATTTTTATGCAATAATCTTTCAGCAGCTTCTGGATTTGTTTTAACCAATTGTTGATAACGGTTTTCACTTAACAAGAAGTCGTGATATTTTTCCCATTTCGGTTCTTTAGAATCGATATGAAGTGGGTTTTCACCTTTTGTTATTTTGCGCGGATCATATCTCAATGTTGGCCAGTACCCACATTCAGTTGCCAATTTAGCTTGTTGATGTGAAGTTCCTAAACCACCATCAATACCATGAGCAATACATGGTGAATATGCAATAACCAATGATGGTCCTGGATATTCTTCAGCTTCTTTTAACGCTTTAGTGACTTGTGTTGCATTAGCACCATGGCTAATATATGCAACATACACTGACTCATAAGTCATTGCCAATGCAGCTAAGTCTTTTTTCTTTCCAGGTTTACCAGAAGCAGTAAATTTAGCGATTGATCCAGCACGTGCAGCTTTAGATGATTGTCCACCTGTATTAGAATAAACTTCAGTATCTAAGACTAGGATGTTCACATCTTCAGCATTAGCAATTACGTGGTCCAATCCACCATAACCGATGTCATAAGCCCATCCATCACCACCAATAATCCAATTAGATTGTTTTACAAAGTTGTCTTTAACTTCTAACAGGTCTTCAGCAAATTCTGATTTTGATTTTTCCAATAATGGAATAATTTTTCTTGATAATTCAAGAGTTTTATCGCCGTCTTCACGGTTTTCAATCCACTCTTTGAATAAATCTTGTAATTCTTTTTCAAATGTTTTCATATTATCAAAGATAATTGATTGCATTCTATCACGGATTGTATTGATAGCAATTTTCATACCAAATCCATATTCAGCATTGTCTTCAAATAATGAGTTTGCCCAAGCCGGTCCTCTACCTTCACTGTTTTTAGTGTAAGGAGATGATGGGAATGAAGCCCCATAAATTGAAGAACAACCTGTTGCATTTGCGATAACCATTCTTTCACCGAATAATTGAGTTGCCATACGGAGGTAAGGTGTTTCACCACAACCTGCACAAGCGCCTGAGAATTCAAATAATGGTTGGTTAAATACCGCATTTTTATAAGTATTTCTTCCAACTAAATCACCTTTATAAGGCACTTCATTGTATAAGTAATCTGCCATCAAGTGTTGTTTTTCTTCTATGTTTTTCTCTAATTTAGTCATTTCTAATGCTTTTGTTGGAGCAGGACAAGTATTCACACATACCATACACCCTGTACAATCAAGTACAGATACTTGGATACGATATTTCATACCTTCTAATCCTTTACCTCTAGCATCTAACCATTCCTTTTCAACAGGTGCATTTTCAACTTCTTCATCTGTTGCAAGGATTGCTCTGATACACGCATGAGGACACGCATAAGCACATTGATTACATTGGATACAGTTATCATTTAACCAAGTTGAAACCACATCAGCAACACCACGTTTTTCATAACGTGTTGTACCATTAGGGATTTGTCCATCTTCAATACCTTCAAATACTGATACAGGTAATTCATAACCATTAATAGCATTCACAGGATCTGCGATGTTTTTAATAAAGTCCGGTCTATCTTCAACTTTTTCTTCTTTAACTTCTAAGTCTTTCCATTCCGGTTTAACTTCAATTTTGACCAACTCATCTGCGCCTAAATCAACTGCTTTATAGTTCATTTGAACTAATTCTTCACCCTTACGAGTAAATGATTTTTTTGCATAAGATTTCATTGCCTCTTGAGCAATTTCAAATTTCATAATTTGTTCATTAAGTTTAAAGAACGCTGATTGCATAATCGTAGAAACAAGTTTTTCGTTACCGATTTCTCTTGCTAATTTATATGCATCAATAATATATAATTTAACTTCTTTTTCAGCTAATATTTTTAGCATTTTGTTTGGAATCAAATCTTCAATTTCATCTGGTGATTTTGAAGTCGCTAATAAGAATGTACCACCTTTACGAATACCTTTTATCATTTCAAAACGACTAACATAAGCTTCTTGTGAACAAGAAACAAAATGTGGATGGTTTACAAGGTAAGTTGAACGAATTGGGTTTTTACCAAACCGTAAATGCATTCTTGTAACCCCACCAGATTTTTTAGAATCATATGATGCGTATGCTTGACCATAAAGATCAGAATAATCACCAATGATTTTAGAAACATTTTTAACAGCACCAACAGTACCATCACTACCTAA
>JAQIBJ010000109.1 GCA_027859085.1 Mycoplasmatota bacterium | reverse complement strand
TAATAAAAGCTATATTATAATATAATGCCTTTAAGGTAGATACTATAAATTGAAAATAATCATAAAGATTATGAGTAAAATATAATGGTAGATACCTTAAAGGTGTTTTTTATATCACTATGTTTTATTGTTTTGAGTATACCTATCCTTTCTTTTTAGAATTGATTTTTAATAGTTAATCTCCTTAATCTATTCAATATTCTAACACTTAGATGTTGTCGTTGTAAAGCAACTTTGAGTTGAAACGATTCATGAATTGCAAAACAGAATGGACAGAGGGATTCAGGGTGCAAAAAAACAATACAGCCCTATCGCAACTATAATCAAGTAAAAAAGCATATGAAATCGTGCGTATTTTTAGTATAATTTTATTCCAAACAAAAACCGAGAAATCTATATGCAACTATACATAGCCGTTAAATCCCTCAGATGCGGTTACTATTAGTGGAGTTGAGCCATTTCGACCATCTGTCCAGGTATATTCAAGTCATATTCTGCTAAGTTAAAACACCCTTGTTATGTTATTTATAACATAAGATGCAATTATTTGTGATACGGCTCGTTGTTCTTTGTTCTAATAGAACGGTTTATTTATAATGTAAATTAGCGTAATTAAACTGTTATAAATATGCACCATAAAATAATTGACTCTTTATATCTCCATCAATTCTTCTTTTTCTTCTTTCGGTAACTTCTCAAGCGCATATCTAAATGCTGTTCTAGACATAGTATCTACATTATCTTCTAAGTATTTAATTACTGAGTCATGATACATTTTAACAGATTCTTTTAAAAGCCATCCATATCCTTTTTGAACAAGATAATGTTCATCATTTTTTAGTAAGTCACATACCTCAAAGATTATTTTTTTGTTAAGAAGACTTTTTTGAGCTGGTCTAATAAGAATGACTGGTGAACTTCTTCTTACTGCAAATTTTTCATGGTTCACCCATTTCTTGATTCTTTGTAGGTTTTCTGGATATTTCATTAATACATACTGAAAGGCATGTGTCATAAAATCATCACAGTCCCACCAATCACTTATATATTTATATAACCACTTTTCAAATACATCAAATGTATTTTCATTATATCTTTTTTTTTGATCAAAAATAATTTGATAAGCGGTAACGGTATGACCTCTAAGCCTATGATCTAATATGTTTTCACATAGTCTATATACATCTTTTATATCTAGCAAAGTAATATCTTTTTTGAAGTTTTTTGCGATATCACGATATGCCTTTGTTTTTTTACCTTTTGCTTCTTCAATATCATTTAAAATCTTATCAACCAAATTCATAGTTTCACCTTTTCTATATTCTTATTACAACTCTTAGTAGTTGATTTAAAAAGGGATCACAACATAAATTTGTGGTCCCTTTACACTGTTAATGACATTATACCATAACGTCTATATGAGATTATTAACAATCTTCATTGATAGTGTAGTTAATTTAATCTTTTATTTATGACTAAATATATGAATTCGAATGTTTTATTTTAGAATGGTTGATTCATGGTAATAGGGAAGAAAACACCTATTTAATAAAAAGCGTATTTAATACTCCAAAAAAAGATTGCAGGCTTAATCACAATTTATATTTTTAATAGTTTCTATATCTTTCTTTGATAATTTAAAATCAAAAACATCGATATTTTCAGATTGATGATGCTTACTATGTGATTTAGGAATCACTACTAAGCCTTCACTGATTTGATAATTTAAAACAATTTGACTCCATGATTTTTTATATGGTTTAGCGATTTCTATTAATATATCTTTAGTCTTCTCATCCAATTTAGCAAGTGATTGATATGCTTCAGGTATAATATCATTTGCATTGCAAAAATTAATTAAAGATTGTTGGTGTTTGCCTGGATATGATTGGAACTGATTGAGTACAGGTTTAATACTTGCACGCTTAATCAAATACGATAGATGGTCTTCATTAAAATTAGACACACCAATCGATTTTATAAGACCTCTATCAACAAATGTTTCTAATACACGCCATAGTCTTAAGTTCTCTTCGTTCGTTTCAAGTGGAAAATGTATTAAATAAAGATCAATATAATCCATATCTAGCGCCTTAAGTGATTGTTCTACATGGTATTTAACGGATTCAACAGTTTCGATAAATTCTTTGTCCCCAGGAATTTTTGATGTAATAAAAAATTCATTTCTATCAATATCTGATTCCTTAACTGCTTTCCCAATAACTGCTTCATTTCGATACATGATAGCAGTATCTATTAAACGAAAACCCAATTCAATTGCAGAAGAAAGTTCTTTTGTATCATAAGTAATCTTGCCATTAAAATCACCATTTTCTTTACCAAAAGTATTTGTTCCAGTCCCTAAAATAGGAATAGTCAATCCATTATTCATTTTCAAGTGTTTCATATAAGCACATCCTTTTCTTAAGTATATTATATCATAGAGTATTATACAAATTGGGTCATATACGAGCTAAATTAAAAGACAAAAGGTCTTTGTTATGCTATCTATAACGTTAGTTGTAATTATTTATGATACGGCTCGTTGTAACATTTTTAGTTGGAACTTATTATGTTATTTATATTATTAATTGCTGTTTGTGTAGAAATCATCACCAAGTTTGCAAAGCAACTGCTCACTTTCATGTTTTTCGAGTATAT
>JAQIBJ010000009.1 GCA_027859085.1 Mycoplasmatota bacterium | reverse complement strand
ATATGGCTGCAAATAATGACTCAAGCATATCCAACGCATATGATGCTGCATATTTAAATGTTGTAGGATGTGATTCCCACTATGATTATTTTGTTGATAGAGTGAAATATTGGAGGGGTATATATGACATTTCATAGAATTAAATATTATCTTGCTTATTCATTTCTATTAATATTCGGAATATTCTTATACTTTATTCAAGATATAGGGATAGGAGATGTTGTATTTTTAGAATTTTTTTCATATTTATTAGGCTTAATATTTTTATCATACTTTTTGTTCTTTTCCAAAAAAAGAAATGCAAAATGCATAGATAAACTTATATGTAATAAACTGTTATTCTTATTTCCATTTGTCTTTTCATTTTTATTTTCAAATATTACAGGCTCGTATTTAATTATTAAAGCAATACCTTATGTGAGCACAAGTTTAATAAATCTTTTTGTGTCTCTAATTTTTATTCTCACAATAATATTGTTTCTTTATTTATTTAGAAATGATAAAATATTTGTCAAAAATATAGTATTTGTTGCCACATTATACATTAGTGCACTTATTAATAGAATTTTATTGTATGTCATTGATGGTATATTCAGTAGGATGTTATTAATCGAAATTATATCAATTGTTTCAACCATACTTTTATATGTCTTTATCAATTTCATAAGTAAATACAACCGATTATCAGTTGAAAAAAAAGGAACTGATACCAAGAAATCAACTTAGATATCGCTCATATCTTGAATACCGGTGGAACAACAGTTGTCCGTTATGTCTACTGTTCCATACTATCACCAACAATTAGTATAGTTTATCTTGTTTTTATCGGAAAGATTTGATGCTTATGTCTGCACACATTACCCCACTAATGTATATAGATTTATCGGGATATAAAAGAACTACAATTGCCTTTTACAGTACAGATGAAGATAATAAATCAAATAATGTTGATTATCCAGAATGGTTATATATTGATATTTTTTATGTTGAAACAATTAGTGATTTTAATGTCACAACAGATCACCCTAACTTGTCTCTTGGAAATTTTGAAATAGCCGTAGCAAGAATGGGCTATAGAGGAAAACTTAATAGTGCTGATTCAAATACAAATTATCATATTGAAATTAATATATTAACCGCAGAGGCGTATTTAACAACACTTCCAGATAGCTTATCAATTGGTTTTAAAGCACAAATCCTTTCTATAGACGGTGAATTTGCATTAGGGAATTCTATTAAAATCGGTGGTGAACTTAGAGTAGGATTAGGTTTCGGTCTGACAGTATCAAATAATGAATTCGGCTTTTCTTTTACATGGTTTGAATTATATTTTAAATGGTAGTTAGCCAAATTAACTATTTTATTTTAAAGGAGTATAAAACTTATGAGTAGTATTATTAAAGAAAAAATATAATTTTATTTCTAATTATACCCATTTTCGGCGTCCTTTTTGGATTTGCCTACATAGACACTTTTAAGGGAAAAAATTTATATAAAAAGATCATTCAAGCATTTTGTTATTATATTTATAATATTATTTATTATATGGAATTTGTTCAATTTTATTAGAATTATTATTCTACAAGTCGAATCTAGTCAAGTTCTTTTTATAACTCAATTAGTTTTCATGTGGTTTATTCTTGATATCTTATTTATATTTATTTACAATAGATTATATTAAATAATGACTTAATTATTAATTATGATCTTAGTCTATTTATAGAACCTTAAATAATAGGAAGCGAATTATTCGCTCCCTAAACTAAAGAAAAATAATTATAAGCCAAGAAAATCTCATGTATTTTACAAGGGTCATTACAAGGGTCAAATTAAGGGTCAACGAAGCACGCGTATATTATAAATGGCCAAATATGGACATTTATATCTTTACACACTTATGCTTGCCATGCAAAGAATTGGGGTTCAATTCCCCTCGCTTGCTCCATTAAAACGTCTATATTTAGAGAAGAATACAGTTTATGTATTCTTCTTTTTTTTGTTAAAACATTAATTTTGTTCTAAATTAAGGGTCAAATAAGGGTCAAAACAAGGGTCAAACTGATTCATTGATGAAGTAAACGTCCATTTATAGACCTTTTTAATGGTGAGAGTATTTGCTTGACGTGCAAGGGGGCGTGGGTTCAAGTCCCTCTAGTTCCACCATAATGACTAAATTTAGCGATGATACTTTTTGGTATTATCGTTTTTTTTAATAAAAAGATTATTTTTGCTTTAAAATAAGGGTCAAAATAAGGGTCAAAATTAAAACGTATTATTCCTTATCTTGTCTATATTCAGATAAGATATTAATTTGAGCTTTTTCAAAACGTTTATTTATGTGTGAATATATGTCCGAAGTTGTTTTGTAATTGCTGTGTCCAAGCCACTTTTGAACGACTTTTTTTCTATTCCAGCTTCTAAACATTCAGTTGCGAAATAATGTCTTAGACTGTGTAATGTTAATTTTTTAAGTCCATATTTATTTCTATGTATTCTAAATCTGGAACTAATTGCGTTTTTATAAATAAAAGAAAATACTTCAATATTATTACTTAATGACTTGATTTCATTTAATAGACTATCAATTTCTGGAAACAAAGGTACTGTTCTATTAGAAGTGATAGTTTTAACTGATTGTACTTTGGATGAATTTCTATCCCACGCTTTGTTAATCATAATACTTTCATTATTTATATCGTTCCAAGTTAAAGTCAATGCTTCACCTTTTCTTAGTCCTGTAAGTGATAAAAATTTCGAGAATAGATACATTTCATAATAAGCATCTTTTAAGTAATTGAAAAACCCAAATAAGTCATCTTTTTTTGGTGTATAGGATTCGCTTTTAGGTTCTGCTATAGTCTTTATTAAATCAAATGGATTATGCTCTATAATTCTACTTTTAAACAAAGACATAAAACAGCTTTTCATTTGTCTAAAAGTTCGTGCCTTTGATGCTGGATTTTTAATTGTTTTAAAAAAGATCTCAATATCTAGTGTATTAATTTTAGTCACCTGTTTTTTTGGTATGGCAACCCTTTTTTGAATAATATTTATACATATAAAATCTTAAATATACAACATTATTTTATTTAATATGGTATTATATATATGTAATTTAATGGATGATGCTAGAATAAATAACGGACATATTAAACATAGAGAGTTCATGATAAAATAATATTGAGATAGGAGAAGTATCTGGATATGAAAAATAAAGAAGCTGATTTGAGAAAACAAAACAAAGAAAAAGAAAAACGAGCCGATGAGTTAGACATTGCGAATGAGGAACTTAAATTTCAAGAAGAAGAGAAAGAAAAGCGAGCCGATGAGTTAGTCATTGCGAATAAGGAACTTAAATTTCAAAATAAAGAAAAAGAAAAACGAGCCAATGAGTTAGACATTGCGAATGAGGAACTTAAACATTTAAGTAATCACGATTACTTAACAGATTTATATAACAGAAGATATTATTTAGAACAATTTAAAAATTTTGATAATGAGAGGTTGTATCCTATTGGAGTTATGATGATGGATGTTAATGGATTAAAAATCATCAATGATGCTTTTGGGCATGGAATAGGGGATAGTGCACTAAAAATGATTGGAAATGCCTTAAAAGATACGTTCAAAGAAAAAGATATTGTCTCTAGAATCGGAGGGGATGAGTTCGCAGTTTTATTGCCAAATACAACTCGAAATAAACTTCAGGAATATAATGAACAAATTGTATCAAAGGTCAAAACTTTGAAAGTTAAGAATGTTGAATTGTCACTTGCGGTTGGGTATGAATTTAAAAAGAGCATTAGTGAAGAAATCGATGATATACTAGAACTGGCAGAAAATCGAATGTATAGCCATAAAACAACTGAAGGAACAAGTGTACGCGGTAGAGCCATCAATGCGATTTTAGAAACGTTAACTGATAAATACGATATTGAAAGAGAACACTCACAAAGAGTTAGTCAAATATCTGTATTGATTGCTAAGGCATTGACCTTGATGAGGGCGGCTGATATAAAGGGACTTGAACAAGCAGGATTATTTCATGACATTGGTAAAATATCGATTCCCGATAAGATCCTTAATAAACCAGGTAAATTGACGAATGAAGAATATGATATTATTAAAACTCATACAGAAGTTGGTTATCAAATACTAAGAGCAGCAGACGAATACTCAGGTTTAGCGATTCATGCACTGCATCACCATGAGCATTGGGATGGCAGTGGTTATCCAAAAGGATTAAAAGGAAAAGATATTCCATTATTCTCTAGAATCATTTGTGTTGCAGATGCATATGATGCAATGACATCGGATAGACCTTATCGTAAAAAAATGAGTGAAGAATTTGCAATATCAGAAATCAAGAAATGTTCTGGAACTCAATTTGATCCGAAAATTGCAAACATATTTTTAGAAAAAGTTGTAATAAAACTAAACGAAAAGTAAGATAATACGACCATGGCCACTAAATGTTAGAAATAACGATTTGGTGGTCTTTTTATAAAATAACTATTTCTTGGCTTATAGCTTATAATAAAACCCTAATTCAAGTAAGACTTAAACTGGGGTTTAACTATATGTATCATTTTGTGTCTGCTAACCGTTGACAAGTCCACGAGTTGTATCGTAAATGAAGATTATTTAGTCATTTTAAAGCACGATTTCAATTACAATAACTATTACGTCTTAAGGCCCAAATATAGGCGTTGGAGCACTGATAAAATAATCACTAAGACACGGATACGCTTCAGAGATCCTCAGCTCAACCAAATATAACCGTAACACGAAGATATAGCGATTTTCAATATGCTTTATATTAATTCTTGGCTTTTTGTAGAAAACTATGGAAATAGATAAATTTTGGTAACATAAAATCATACAAACATATTGCGATAGGGTTATCTTGAAATAGATTTAAAAATAATTCTTATGTTATTTTAGGAGTCAAAATCAGAAATATATTTATATAATCCTTGTTATAGGGCTTTATTTCCTTAGATTCACAATCCTTTCACAAATGTATGTGTAAACAATTAAAAAAAAGGGGCAATAATAATCGCTCCTTTCAGATTGGTAAATAGAAATTTATAATAATTATAAGCCAAGAAATTCTCAAAATTTTACAAGGGTCATTATAAGGGTCAAAATAAGGGTCAACGAAGCATGCGGTTACTATAAATGGCCAAATATGGCTGTTTATACCTTTGTACACTTTTGCTTGCCATGCAAAGAATTGGGGTTCAATTCCCCTCGCTTGCTCCATAAATTGCTGTATTAGCGCTTTGATTTTTTGAAATCAAAGCGCTTTTTTTTAATTTATTGCTAAATGGGTGTCTATATTATGTCTGCTTTATCTTTATATTTAGATAATAAATCACTTGATAAATTTCATATTTAAGAAGACACACCAGGTAAAGTTTGTAATTTTTAAGATTCAACCTGGTTTTAGGCTCTTATTCATAACTTTTTGGATATTTGAAATTATCAAATATATGATTGTTATGATATAATGGTTTATTATTACTAATCAATTAATGATTACTTATTTGCTTAAGTTTAAATGGGGTGACTACATGCAACAATTATTTGAAGTATTATTGATTTTTACTGCTTTTTTATCTTTAGTTCCTGTTGTTAAAATAGCTAAAAATAGAAAAGATAGTAAATACTTATGTCTTAAAGTATTGATTTTTTCAATGTTTGCTTGGACGATTTTAATTATCTTAGAGAGAGTTTCTACTAGTACTTGGTTAATTTATTATGCAGGAATGTTAGGGTATCCATTAAGAATTGGTTTTTCAATCTTAATGCTTTGTACTATATTCCAATATGTTGATAAAAAATTACCGAAGTTCTTTTTAAAGTTTTTTGGAATATTATTTTTAGCAGATTTTATAATTGCCATTACAAATTCACAAACACAATTGTTTTTAGAACTTAGTCAAACTGAGTTGACGTCATTTAATCAATTGTATTCAGCGGCAAATGGGCCATTATTTATCTATCATTTAATTGTTAGTTACTTAATTGCTTTGTCAGCTATTGTTTTGCTTTTTGTATATCTTGCGAAACATAATGGTGCTAGACAGTATAAGGAAATTACAAGAATGATGGCGATAAGTATTATTGCAGTGCTTGTTTTTAATTCAGTTCAACTTTTTTTAATAGATACAAATGTTAATTTAACTTATATTTCGTTGGTTTTTGTCGCTTATATTTTGTATGATATTATCTATCGCAAAGACATGATATTTAATCTTCGCGCTTCTGGAAGAAGTGAAATCTTGGCAAATATGAGAGAAATATATATACTAACCGATACGAATAAAAGAATTATTGAAATTAGTAATTCTTTACTAGAAAAATATGGTTTAACATTCGAAGAAGTAATAGGACAACCATTTGATAAGATTGCTGATAAGATTGCTGATAAAGTAACATTTTATAGTGAATATGATATGGATGAACATGCATATGAAGAAAAAGATCATTATCACCTTCGAGAAAAAGAATTTAAGCTTAAAGGTATGAATGAATCAGGTCATATGATTTTGCTTTATGATGAAACACAAATTTATAAACTTTTAAGAGAACTTAATAGGTTAAGCAATTATGATTCAATGACAGGACTAAATAATCGTAATTATATTGAAAATGTTTTAGCCAATATAACAAAGACTAAAAATATCGCAGTTTTTTCCATGGACATTAATGGTTTAAAGATTAATAATGACTATTTAGGGCATGAACGAGGTGATTATCTTTTAAAAACTTTGGCTAATAACTTAAAGAAAGTTTTTAAAGATATTCCTGAAAAAGATATCGCAAGAATAGGTGGCGATGAATTCCTTGTGATACTATATGATGTAAAAGCGAATATTTTGGAAGAGAAGAAGTCAGAACTTTTAAAAGAATGTGACCACGAAAAGATAGATAAGAAAATTAGTGTATCTATTGGTGTGACATACGATGAGACGGGCAGTCAAAGTATATATAAACTCATTCAACGTGCGGATGCAGAAATGTATGAGATGAAAGCCAAAATTTCAATGATTTATCAAGGTAAAATGATTGAATATATTAAATTACAAGATAAATACATCAGATAGGTATAAAACGAAAATAATGATTTAATGAATTAAATATATATTTAATTTATATAAATTAGAGAAGACTTAATTTCTTCTCTAATTTTTATGAAGAATACTAAATGTAATAATAGAAAATGAAGAATAAATATAACGTTTGTAATATTTCTTAGAATTTGTTAAAATAATACAGAATTAAAAGGAGAGCATTATGTTAGAAGTGAATAATGTAGTATTAAAATATGATGATTTTGTTGCTGTAAAAGACTTGTCATTTACCATTAAACCAGGAGAAATATTTGGGTTATTGGGAACAAACGGCGCTGGAAAAACGACAACTTTTAGAGTCATTATGGGGTTGTTAGATCCCTCTGAAGGCGAAGTCTTATATAATGGTGAAAGAGTTGGTTACCATAACGTAGATGAGATAGGTTATATGATTGAAGAAAGATCATTATTAACTAAAATCACAGTAAAGGAATTATTGTTATATTTTGGACAATTGAAGAGTATGGAGAAAGATCTAATTATTAAAAGATTAGATTTTTGGTTAGATTACTTTAACATCACTGAATATAAAAATAAAAAAATTAAAGAATTATCAAAAGGAAACCAACAAAAGATTCAGTTTATATCTGCAATCATTAATGATCCTAAATTATTGGTTTTAGATGAACCTTTTAGTGGATTAGATCCTATTAATACTGAATTGTTTGTGAAAACAATACGTAAATTTCAAGAAGAGGGAAAAATGATTGTATTTTCTTCGCATCAACTAGACCATGTTGAATCTTTTTGTGAACAGATAGTTGTTTTAGAAAAAGGGGAAGCAATTATTCAAGGAGATATTAAACAAGTTAAACAAGATTTTAAAAAAATGACAATTAATATAAATGCTGAAGTTGATATTAAAACATTAGAAACCTTACCTGGCGTGTATAATGTTATTCAAAATACGAATAAAATAAGTGTTAAAATAAATTCTGATGACTATATTAAAGGTATCTTTGATTATGTGAAAACATGTGATAATGTGACTTTATTTGATGTTGAACAAGCGAGTTTAAGTGAAATATTTATTGAAAAAGTAGGTGGCAGCCGTGAAAAAATTTAAATTTCTAGTGGGTTTTGGATTAAGTAAACGTATTATGAAAAAGTCATTTATTATTTCAAACATCATCATCGGTATCCTAATCATTGGTATTATCAATATTCCTAGTATCATATCGCTCTTTTCAGATGATACAGATGAAATACAAAATGTTAGTATTACTGTTATTAATAACACTAATGATATAGATTATCCACTTGAAGTAAATATTGTTCAAATATTAAATCAAAGTTATGAACAGTATTCTTTCGAAGATACAGATTATACTTTCACTGATGAATCATCTTTTTGGGAACAAGAAGAAATAGATGTATTAATAATTTTTAATGAAGATTTAAAACAACCTAATGTTGAAATTTATGCTTCTGATGAAGAATATAGATCAATACTTATATCACCTATACAATTGGTATTATATGATTACCAAGATATAGGCTATGCTAATTATGATTTAAAAACGCCGCCTTCAACAGGAGATGATCCTGGTATGTCAGAAGCAGACAAAATGTTTATGGATGGTATTGGTAGTTTATTATTTCTACCTGTATTCTTTTTAGTCATTATGGCAACACAGTTCTTAGGTGTTGATATTATTGAAGAGAAATCTAGTAAAGCGATTGAAACAATTATCGCAAGTGTACCTGCTAAAACCCATTTTCTATCAAAAATAACTGCAAGTATTTCCTTTTTATTGATTCAAAGTTCTATTTTAATTGGATTTGGTATATTGGCTATTTTGGTGAGTAAGGTTTTTGAATCATCAAGTCAAACTGAAGGCATTTCATTATTTTCTGAATTTGCGAATCGTATTCCGAATTGGGAAGGATTGTTAATCTTTAGTTTATTGTTTATGTTTTTTGGTACATTGTTATTTTTAACCTTAGCAGCTTTCTTAGCCGCTATATCAACAACTCAAGAAGATTACCAACAATTTCAAGCACCCTTAATATTCTTATTGTTGGGTAGTTATTACCTTACGATTTTCTTGCCACTTTTAAATGCTGATGGATTATTACGCGTGTTCTCGTTTATCCCGTTCTTTTCAATGATGATTGCTCCATTGGCTTATGTAACAGGCACGATTGGATTGGTCAGTATCATGATTAGTCTATCACTGACAATTATTACAGTTCTGTTTGTGCTTTATGTTATTGCTCCGGTTTATAGAGTTGCGATATTATCATATGATCATACTAAGTTCTTTAAAAGAATAAAATTTTATATGAAGAAAGCTTTTACTAAAAGATAGTATAATTAAAACAGCTCGTTAATGAAAATGACGAGCTGTTACTTTTAAACTTACAAATTATAAAATTCAAATGTGTATCAATAAAAATAACTATATTCAATCTGAATCAATAAAGACATATATGACAATGATTTCTTCAACTAATGAATTATCGATGTTATATTCATCCATTAAGTCTTCTCTTAACTCAGGATAATAAAGTGAATCCAATTCATAAAAATTATAAATAAATTTTCATATTATTCTTAAATCTGTTGAATAGAAAAACTGGTTAAAATATTAAAACAATTAAGGTTACGAATATTGCGATAATAACAACTAATGTGACGCCGAAAATTATTTTGGAAAGTATTTTTTCTAATTTCATTTGATTTCCTCATTTCATTACTAATTATATTATAAACTTACTAAGCATTATTTACAACGAATTTAAAATTAAATCTCCATATATCATTCAATACTATTGAATAACGCATTATTTTTGATATAATTAATTATGAGGGTGCGCCAGTTCGGTTGCACATATATAGTTGGTGGGAATCCAACCTAGTAAGATTTAGCCAATCGCTAGTAGTTAGTCTTGGAGTCGAAGCCGTGAGGTAAGATTTAAGCGT
>JAQIBJ010000001.1 GCA_027859085.1 Mycoplasmatota bacterium | reverse complement strand
ATATCACAGAAAGTGTTTATGAGTTTATTAAAAAATTAATTATTCATATTCCTGATAAAGGATTCCATACAGTTAGATATTATGGTTTTTATGCCAATAAGTCTAAAAAGAAGTTTCCTACTTATTTAAAACTGTACACAAAACAAGAAATCAAAAAATTATATAACAGATTATTTTGGAGAATATCTCTTCAATTAACTTATAAATATGACCCATTACTTTGTATATGTGGCTCAGTTATGAGAGTAAGTAGAGAATTATTCTATTTCCCTGAGAATTATTTTGGAGGTGGCTGATATGCCCAAACACTTTTCTACAAAAAAACGTTATTTATCAGATGAATAAAAAAGACAAAGAGCGATTGAATTCAATGAATATTGTGAAGGTTTTGAAACTGTCAACGTTGAAGCATTTGTCAAAAAAGATATTTTTGATGAAACCATTGTCTTAAAATGCTTAGACTGTGGTTTCCAAGAAGAAATTGATTATGATATTGTCAGTGAATGTTGGGATTCTTTTATGAGTGATTATCCAGAGTCTTATTGCAGAAAATGCAATAAACCTGAAGTTGTACCTATAGACGTTTATAACCGTTTAAAGAAATAATGTTTTTAACTTCATAAATCTCGCCTACTTACCTGGGCTTTTTCTCTTTGTATCTCTACTTCTTTTTATAAATACAATTTCCTAATGAATAAAAAAAGTAGGATTTCTCATAGACTTTTTCAGTGACTTCCATAAACCCCTACCCCCTTATATTTAGTTGTATTTTCTGTGTATGTTTTACTATATTGTTTTCACTTTTGTTTTAGTCATGAATTGCTTCTTCCTTACCTTTATCGGAGATATCTAATTACTTAGTCGTGTCCGATTCACAAAGTTTAGGTTGATTAACTGATTTCGCCTTCCGTTTTGAGCCATTGAGATCTTCACTCACAGATATGAGTAATCATTTGTTAGTAAAACGTTAGATAATCGTGTAAATTATTGGGAAATCGTTAAAAGGTTGAAAGAGGAAATCAAAAAATCCTTGCTAAAGTTCTACTTTTGACCCCTTACAGGACTTTTAAGACCCATACCCTCAACAAATAATATATTACCAAATTTCCATGTAATAATACAACTGATAAACCAAACCCAAAGAAAACCTCAAAGTAAAATTATTCCTACCATATATAACTTAATCAAAAATTTTGCGTCTTGTCTTTACGACTTTAGTCGCACTTTTTATGTCTAATTAAATTTATTCTTTATAATATAATTACACACCTCTAAAAAAGGTGCACAGAAGTTCTATTCCAATGTAAATGAGTTTTTATCCACAGTTCAAAAAGTATACCAGTCCAAATCGTCTTTTTAAAATATGATTATGCAGATACTTTTCTCTAATAAAATCAGCTAAAATAAATCCCATTTATCAATATTTAGCCTAAATAACTTAGCTTTTTTATGTTCTCTAACTATTAATATTTCTAGTTTAGCTAAAGCATTCAATAATTTTAAATAATACTGCTTGCTAAAATCATCATGAGAGAATTCTTTATAGTCTTTCCAACCAAAATAACCATCGCCAGTCACAGGAATTGCCAATACATATTTCAAAGCAATTTCTATTGCTCTATTCAACACTTGACCATTTCCTTTCAATTTATTTTGTATATTATAAAAATTTATATATATTTTTGAATACTTTAGTACTATATTGCCCATATATTCAAGAAAGTAGGTTATATCATTCCCTGCATTTCTTGAATTAAGAATTACATTATAATACCCATTCTTATGAATTTTATTATTTATCGCTTCACTAACCAACAATAAACTTAAAGATGGCGAATGCTTGATATTATACCAAAAAGACATTACTCTAGCCATTCGACCGTTATAATCAAAATATGGATGAAGGTATATTAGGTAAAAATGAATGACGTGTGATGCAATAAGATGTTCTTCATATGTTTTTTCTTTATTAATGTAATTAATTAATTCATTCATTAATTTAGGCAATAGTTTCCAATCAACTCCTTTATCAACCACAGCGTTAGCACCATCTACAATATTTACTTCATCATGGCGGTAAAGATTGCCTGATAATAATTGTTCGTCATCCTCTAAACACTTTTTAGATAATATATTGTAAAGTTTAAATATATTATCCTCAGTTATATCATTGTTTTTAACAAACTCGTAACCCAATAACATATTTTTCACGATAATATCATTAAATTGATTCAAATCACCATAATCGGTTTTGTTCAATTTTTCAATTTTAGCTCTTGTACTTCTAACGCCTTCTATCGCCAAACTGGATTCAATTTCAGAAAATACAAAACCATTTAGTATTTCAGAATCACGAAAATCAGAGAATTGATTCATTACTGAATTTCTAATCAAATCTTGACTGCCTGAAAAATTCATAACAATCTTATCATTATTCCAATATAGTAATTGATTTCCTGATTGAACATTCAATTTCAACTTCAAATACTCGATATCTTTTAGTTTATCTTGATGAATCTCGTTAATATCTTTGCGAGTAAACTCATACTTATAGATTAATTCTGTATCTACAGGATAATGATCCAGCTCATTACATATTTTTTTAAACTTCTGATAATTGGTCATATTAACACCTCATATATAGTTTACAATGTTGTTTACAATAAGTCAATATTATTGTTTACAATATAGTTTACAATTATTTAGTTTTCTAGTTTACTATATTGTTTACAATTAATATTTCTAATCATATTTTTTTCATACACCAGTTTAACAATTGTCAGTCTAATTATCTATAACTTCTTCGTAGCAGTGCACTCTTATAATGAAAGAGTACTATATTTATATAGTAAATCGTGTAAAAATTATAACAACTCACTTAAAATTAGGTAAATTCAGACCAATTGTCAGTCTAGTTTTAATTGGGGAATATGGAAAAAGCCCTTATTTAGGTATAAAAATGCCTGATACAATATGAACTGGTATAGTAAAAGTAGATATGTTAAAAAAATTAACACAGTGTAAAGGTTCTACTTTGAACCTCTACAGGACTAATGGGAATTAGCAGATTGGGAATAATCTCCCTTTTTGCAATAAAAAAAGGATTGATCACAATACAATGTATCAAACCTATTCTTCTTATATGTGTTGCATGACCTATTTTGATACAATTACGCACCCCTAGCAGAATTTACGCACCCCTGCTAAAAGTTACGCACTCCTGTGAAAAATCTTGTCATTACTAAGTTTACCATGTTTTTCACTAAAAAATAGCGTGTTTTACTCTGAAGTTATACCAAGTTTACTTTTTGTGCACTAGAAGCTTACAGCTTTTAGCACAATCGTCATAAAATTCAATATTTCTCTTGACACTATCTTTTTGCAAAAGTTCACTTATGATGCTATAATTTGAAATTTGTCTAAATGGATTAAAAAATCAAATTCCAATTGCTCTATACTTTTCCCGTATGTTTTTGTTATTGCGTTTCTAATATCAACTTTTAATCTATAGAACTCGGTATATTTTTCACGTCCATAAGTATCAATTAGGAATTTTGTAAATGCTCCAGAAATAGGATAAGTAATAGCATCATTATGTTCAAAAAAATTCTTATCATCTATTAATTCTTCGATTTTAACATAATTTCCAGCCTTGAGAAATTCTTTAACCCAAATTGTATTTGTCTTGTTCCACCAATACTCATCAAAATACATAGCCAATCCTTCTCTAACAAAAGCTGAAGTTGGTTTGTTTAACAAGTAAGATATTATATGAGCATCTTCATGAGGACCTATGCATTTTATTCTTTTACTATATACAGCATATATAATATTAGGTTCTTCTGCAAAACCATTACATGCTTCATTATCACCAAAGGCAACACCTACTTGTTCAGGTGTTTCTAGCAAATAATAAACTATTTTAAATGAAACATCAATCTTGAAAAATGATGTTATTTTTTTAAATGCTTGTTCTTGTATCAAAACGATTTCTTCTATGTGTTCTGCTGCAAATGAATCTTCCAAAAAATTAAAAATGTAATGTTCAGATTCCAATGTTTGATATATAAACTTCATAGCTCACCTCTAGAAAAAGTTACGCACCCCTGTAATATTGTGTGTTGTCATTACTAAGTTTATCATTTTTTTCACTAAAAAAATAGCGTGTTTTACTCTGGAGTTATACCAAGTTTACTTTTTGTGCACTAGAAGCTTACAGCTTTTAGCACAATCGTGTCAATTTGAAAAAACTTTCTTGACTTAATGTTTATTGACAGTTTTCTTCAAACCACGAAAATACATAGGTTTGATATTCTTGGTCATCACTGCCTATTTGATAAAAATATTGATAGATTAACGCCATATAATATATCACATTATGAGAAGCATAGGTTCCCATTTTAGAATAACCCTTTAGGAATAACCGCATTTCTTCCTTTGTATTCAAAAACTTTTGACCTGGCCTCCTTATAATGGCCCATGCTATATCAAATTCTTTGTTCCCAATTCCTGATAGTTCGAAATCTAGTATTCCTGATACATGATGATTCTTCCATAATATATTTGCATAATGAAAATCTCCGTGGCAGAAACATGTATTCACTTTTTCTGGTAAGTTGTTAGTTAAGTAATCATATAGAGAAGAAATATTCAGTTTTTCAAAATACTCTTTGGGTTGGATATGGAAGAATCTTCTATCAACTACAGGCTTGAAATCACCTTTTAAGAAATGAAACGTTGCTAGTAATTCACCATATTCTTCCATATACTCAAGTGATTCGTTCTTTAAATTCCCGCCTACTATTGTTGATAATCTTTCTCCAGCAAGGGCAATAGATACCATGAATGTCATGTGTTCATCGTAATCTATGATTGTAGGGGTATTCGGAAAATTTAACTGATGAAGAGTTTCAATTTCATTTCTTATATTAGCATTATCCTGCCTTCCGACTTTAATGAAAACATATACTTCTTTCTTTTCATAAATCCCTTTGGCATAAAACACATCATTTCCTGCGTGTGGATATCCCAAAACTTCCAATAGAATAAAGTTTTTGTATGGTAAAGAGAATGGATCAATTGTTTCTCTCCATTTATCAGGTTGTTTCATTTTTTTACCTCATGATAATTGTATTCATACTGATTGACATCATAATTTTTAATCTTATTGTATTTAGATGAACTTGGTTCTAAATGCTTGCCTTCAACGGCGTCTAATAAAATATTTTGTAGATAATGATATTCAGCATATTCATTAAGGGATGCCATAACAAGTGCATTTCTAAAATACTTTGCATTTTTTGCAATAATATCGACATCAAATTTATATCCATTTTGTTTTAAAAACAATAATCCAAACGCCGATATAACTCTTGTGTTTCCTTCCCTAAATGGATGTATTTGCCAAATCTTTGCAATCATTCTTGTAAATAGATGCATAAACTCTTCTTTAGAAAGGACTTCCCATTTCTGCTTGAAATATGTGGCTGTTACTGTCTCTAGTTCCTTATTAATTTGATTAAAACTCGTGTACTCGACACTCAAGCCATTCAAAATAGGTTCGTTTTTGAATATATTAATCGTTCGTTTCTGTCCCGCCCATTCATAAACATTTGAAAATAATGTTTTATGGATTTGAAAAATATCTTTAACATCTATAATCTTCATATCGGTTTTTAGAATTGTGATCAAGCCAAGTGTCGTCATACGATTTTCAAATTCATCCAAAACATCCCTAACTTTGATGTTAGCTTTATTAATTAGAACATCAGAATCTTCATATAAATAAGGGTCTTTCATGATAAGTTTCTTCCCAAAGCAAAAACTGCAGTTTCATAATCAATCAAATCTTGAGCATACAACCCAAGTATCTTAGTGGCATATGCGTTGACTTCCTTTCCACCAGTTAGATTAATTGCATGAGCTAACATCTCAATTTCATTTTGTTTTTCCTGATTTGGCAATACGATTTGAAATGGAATTCCACGATTCAACTCGATTTGTTTTAAATACATATTGATTGCATATGACAAAGTAACACCTAAATCATTTAAAATAATCTCTACTGATTCCTTAAGATCATCTGATACTCTAACGTGTATAACTTCATTTCTCATATTTATCACCTCACAATAATTGTATCACATTTGATACACATTAACAAGGCTTTTGAAAAAAAACTCCCATTAGGAGTCTTTAAATTTAACTATGTCTTATCATTACTAAGTTTATCATGTTTTTCACTAATAAAATAGCGTGTTTTACTCTGGAGTTATACCAAGTTTACTTTTTGTGCACTAGAAGCTTACAGCTTTAAGCACAATCGTCATAATATTGAATATTTTACTTGACAATGTTTTTCATGAATGGAATATTAGAAATTCCGGATATTTGTGTCCATAATTGGGGGTAAAATGCAAAACTAAAGTTGAAATGAAACAATTATTTATCAATTAAAACCAGTGTTCGATCCCAAACACTACCTCAAATTCATTAATGAAAAACATCTCTATATTTATCCAAAATAGAAATGCCAACTAATTGATTACTTCCCTAACTTAGATTGCCTTATACGATTAATCTTTTCTTAATAAATGATAGATTGCCCCAGCTATAAATACTGAAAGAATTAATGAAGCACTTAACATTTGTAAAGATGATTCAATACTCTCGCTCTGAATAGTTCCAAGAAGTGCAAAGTAAACTAGTCCAAGTATAATAAATACAATTGATACCACATTTAAGATTTTTCTTTTCACTATTATTACCTCCTAAATTTGTCTTGACATTAATAAGTTTATCATGATTTTCACTAAAAAAATAGTGTCTTGTCATTACTAAGTTTACATTACGCTTTTTTACCATCATTTTAAATATACTTTATAATAAACAACTCCACTAATAGTTGTTAGAAAAAATGTTATGTATAAAACGTAAAAAAGTTTATCTCTTATTTCTATGATTATAGAACTCGAAAACAAATTAACCGAAAGACCAAAATGAAGTATTCCATAACTCAAAATTGATGTCATGAGTAATATAGATGAAATTAATAATATTATATATACAATCTTTTTCATTTAACCACGTCTTATTTTACTTGGCTTCTTATGCTGATTATTACTGTCTGAATTTAGATTCAATCTCTTTCAACAATGCATCCAAATCAAAATCATTATACTCACATTTCACAATAGAATTTTCAACATCTTCTGGCTCACAACCAGCTAAATAAAAACAAAACTCATAGTAATCGCTGAAGAAATCTAAACCAATATTTTTGTTTTGATTTCGTAAATTCACTTGTAAATCTAGTTTTTTATTTCTTAGTTTATCAACAAACACTTCTATTAAATCGAATTCATATTTTTTGAGTGTTTCTTCTAATGCTCCACTAATATACAATCGTAATAAGTCTATTTGCTTATTACTTTCGCCATTCAAACCACTCAGATATTTTGGTGCGGCTGATGAGAGTTGAACTCACACATCCAGTTGGATACTACCCCCTCAAGGTAGCGCGTCTACCATTCCGCCACAGCCGCTTAAAAGCTAAAATATTATTTTATTTTAGCAAATGTTTGTATTCCCAAATGATACTTAGGTTTATTTTCTCCTTGAATTAAAGGCAATGCATATTGAATAAAGACATCCGTTACACCGTTGCCTTCTTTATTGATCATTGCGTCGGTTAATTTCTTTTCTTCGTTTGCGCATTTTTCAAGATTAAAATAATTATATTTCACTTGATATGGGGCAGATGATACTCTTTCTATACCAACCATCACATCACTGAGTCCATTGATGGCGTATTCTACTGCATGTTCACCCACTGCAATAGCTTCTGAAACATCAACTATACTTTGAAAATGTGAGGCAGAACGTTGTGATGAACTTAACTCAACAGAACGTGTCGCTATCTTTAAATCTTGGGAAATTAATTGCGATAATTTAGCCGCAACTCCACCAAGTTGTGAATGTCCAAAATGATCTTTTTTCTTGCTCGCAAATACAAATTCACCAAGTTCATTAACTATACCTTCTGAGACAGCCACTAAACAGTTTTTCTTTTCATTGTAAACGCGTTTAACGTCTTCTTTAAATTTATCTATCGAAAATGGTCTTTCAGGCAAGTAAATTAAATCTGGGCCAAAGCCATTGATACTTGCCAATGCACTTGAAGCTGTTAACCAACCTGCATGTCTACCCATAATTTCTACGATGGTGACTTTACCAATTGGATAAGCATACATGTCATAACATATTTCAGCCATTGTATTTGATATATATTTTGCGGCACTTCCATAACCAGGTGTATGATCTGTAAAAGGCAAATCATTATCGATGGTTTTAGGAACCCCTATAATATTAATATCATAACTTTGCTTTTTCATAAAAGCAGCTATCTTAGAACAAGTGTCCATTGAATCATTTCCGCCATTATATAAAAAATAACGTATATTGTATTTCTTAAAAACTTCTAATAAACGAATATAATCACTGTTATCTTCAACTTCAGATTTTAATTTATAGCGAACTGAACCAAAAGCAGAACCCGGTGTGTGTACCAATAAATTAATATCTGTATCATATTTTTCATTAATCAAAAATAATTCTTCATTCAATGCACCCTGAATACCATGTTTCATTACATAGATATCATTGATATTTTCTTTGTATTCTCTTGCTTTGCTTATAACACCATAAGCACTGGCATTTATGACTGATGTTGGACCGCCAGATTGTCCATACATTAAGTTGCCAATTAATCTCTTCATCCTCATCAAACTCCTTGTATTATATGATATCATATTTTAAATAAAAATATGATATTTTTCTTTAAAAAACAAAGGATGATTTCTCATCCTCTATCTTTAAATATTAATAACAACAGTAAAAATTTCAAGTGCAACGACAATCGTCGCAATGATATACCATCTTGTATAATCGCCTTTATTCTTTTCATCTTTTAGTTGCACTGCGACAAACGCAGACAGTAAAACAAACCCAACTAAAACCAAATACTTAGAAAAAATAGAAACGCCATCAGCACTTGTATTAAATTGAATGATTATACTATCAGGTAAATAAAACAATGTAATAAGAGCAAAAATAAGTGTGATTGCTGTGAATACAAGAAATACTTTTCGATTAGTCTCCATCTTAGATAATTCTCAATTCTTTACCAATTTTCTCTATTTTATCAATAGAAAAATCTAAATCTACTTTTGTATGAGCGGCACTAATCATACAACGTAAACGTCCTGTCCCTTTTGGAACTGTTGGGAAGACAATCGCAGAAACAAACACACCTTCTTCTAATAAACGTTTTGAAAACTTCATGGTTAAATCTTCTTTTCCGACCATGACTGGTGTAATTGGTGTCTCACTATGGCCTATATCGAAACCTAATTTATTTAATTTTGTTTTAAAATACTTAGCATTTTCCCACAACTTATCTGTATATTCAGTAGAACCCATTATCAATTCAACAGACTTAATAATCGCACCAACAGCTGCAGGTGGTAATGCTGTTGAGAATAATAATGGACGTCCTCTATGTAACAACCATTGTTTAACCACTTTTTTACTCGCAACATATCCGCCAATAACGCCAATGGCTTTAGAAAGTGTACCAATGATGAAGTCAACTTCTCCATGTAAACCAAAATGATCCACTGTTCCGCGACCATTTTCACCTAAAACACCACTCCCATGTGCATCGTCCACATATGTTAAGCAGTTATATTCTTTCGCTAATTTAACAATTTCCGGTAATTTTGCTAAATCACCATCCATTGAAAAGACACCGTCTGTAATGATTAAAACATTGTTATAATCATCGCGTCTTTCTTTTAAGATACTTTTTAAATTTTCCATATCAGAATGCTTATAAATCGCTTTATCGGCACGAGCTAATCGGACACCATCAATAATAGATGCATGATTTAATTCATCTGAAATGATTAAATCGCCTTTATTAACAATTGCTTGAATCGCTCCAATGTTACAATTCAATCCCGATTGGAAAACAGTAACTGCTTCTTCTTTTTTAAACTCAGCCAATAGCACTTCTAAAGCTTCTAAAGGTGCTTGGTTCCCAACAATTGTTCTAACACTACCTGTTCCAGCTCCATAATTTTTGACTGCTTCAATAGCGGCTTGTTCTACTTCAGGATGAGTCGCTAACCCTAAATAATTGTTTGAAGAAAGATTAACAACTTCCTTACCATCTAAAGAAATGCGATTATCACACGGTCCTTCATTGACTGGTAACTCACGATAGACGCCATCTTCTTTTAATTGTTGGACTTGTTTCTCTAAATACTTTAAATTATTGCTCATTCATCTCATCTCCCGGAAATAAAATTATTTTTCCACAATTTTTTCCATTCATAACTTCAGCAGCTTCTGTGATTTTGCTTAATGGAAATTTATGTGTTACAAACTTATCAAAATGTAATAAATTATTCGATACTAAATATTTAACCTGATCCCAAGTTTCAAATATTCTTCTTCCAACGACTCCGTAAATATTCAATCCTTTAAATACAACATCATTGGCTAAATCAATAGATACATTATCATTTGGCAGTCCTAATAACGATAATCCACCACCACGTTTAACATATTTAAACGCCAATTCAATAGCGCCTTTATTACCTGAAAAATCACAAACGACATCAACACCATTTTGATTGGTCGCATCCATCACTTTATTATAAACATCTTCATTTATTGGATTGATTACAACATCTGCGCCTAATTCTTTAGCCAAATCAATTTTATATTGATTCACTTCAATTGCAATGATTTGTTTCGCGCCATATGCTTTTGCAACATCAATACCCATTAATCCTATAGGGCCACAACCCAAAATAACAACTGACTTATCTTTTACTGAAAAATGTGTCACTGTATGAACAGCATTTCCTAAAGGTTCTTGAACCGATAAATACAAATCACTTTCTGCATTATTATTGACAATACAATTGGCTGCAGGAATTTTAATATACTCTGCAAAGCAACCATCTCTATCCACACCAATAATTTCGGTATTTTCACAGATATGGCCTTCTCCCTTTAAACAAAACTCGCATTCATTACAGATAATATGGGTTTCTGCACTCACAACATCTCCAATTTTTAAATTTTTAACATCCTCAGCTATTTTTATAATTTCACCACTAAATTCATGCCCAACAATTAAAGGTAAATCTAAATGAGTCTTTGCCCAATGGTCATAATTATAGATATGAGAATCTGTTCCACAAAATGAAACACTATTAATTTTAATTAATACTTCTTGAGGATTTAAATCAGTCGATATTTTAACTTTTTTTAATATAAATCCCTTTTCAGGTTTATCCTTCATTACTGCTGTCATTTCTAATTCTTTTATCTGATTATCCAATGGTTTCATTCAATATCTCCTTCATAATATAATCAATCACATCGCTATTATAACACACTGAATATAAAGAATTAAAGGCCTATTTAATAAAAAAAAGGAAAAAGTGTAAGCCTTTTCCTTAATCCTCTAATTTAAAACTTAAATACAACATTTCGTTGTTGAAATGACTTTCTTCTTCATTATGATAATCCTCTACATGGAAACCCAAATGAACATTCATATCTTCATTTTCAACATACCTATATACCTTTTTAATTTCATTTTTAATGTCTGCTTTTTTAATTGGGAACATTACATATTTACCTTTTGGTAATTTTTTAGTAACCAAGTTTTCTTCAACTTCAATTAACCCATCTGTTTCAACCATAGCATAATAATCTACTGTTTTTGTTTCCATAAAATCAAAACGATAGATTTCTAAACCAATATATCTCATTGGTTCTATTTTTTGAGGAATATCATCTAAATAAACATTTTCAAATTCTTCCCACAATCCAGGGATTTTCTTTTGATCATCAGAATTAATCTTAAAGCCACCCAATAATTCAATGCCTGCAAAATAACGTGTATCAAAATCTTTGACTATATATTTCATTTATATCACGTATAATTAAACTGTATATTTTATAGTTTAATTATCTCTCCCTTCTCTCTTTGTTTTATAGCACTCTAACTGAGTGATATAATATATTTACACTGTGGATTTGTCTCTATTT
>JAQIBJ010000018.1 GCA_027859085.1 Mycoplasmatota bacterium | reverse complement strand
TAATTACAATGATCATGATTTATTAATCTCAAGAACTGGTTATACTGGTGAAGATGGTTTTGAGATTTATGGAGATGAATTTGTCATTATTGAATTATGGAATAAATTTATTGAAGAAGACATTACTCCATGTGGATTAGGGTCGAGAGATACATTGAGATTTGAAGCTAATTTACCGTTATATGGTCATGAAATTTCAAAACAAATTACACCAATTGAAGCGGGACTAAAATATTTTGTGAAGATTGATTCTGACTTTGTTTTCTTAGGTAAAGATGCTTTAGTTGATCAAATTGAAAATTCATTAACGAGAAGAGTTGTTGGTTTAGAATTAAAACAAAAAGCGATTCCTCGTGAAGGATATAAAGTATTTAAAGACGTAGAAGAGATTGGTTATATTACGACAGGCTATTTATCAATCACAACAGGTAAACCGATTGCGTTAGCAATGATTAACCGCCCTTATACAAAAAGGGGAACTGAAGTGTCTGTACAAATTAGGAACAAAATGATTCCTGGCTTTATAAGAGATAAAAAATTTCTTAAAGAAACGAAATAATGAAGGGAGTATTACAATGAGTAAAATTTTAGAAGGATTATATTATTCAGATGACCATGAATGGGTTAAAGTTTTAGAAGATGACCTTGTTTTAGTTGGTGTCACTGATTTTGCACAAGCAGAATTAGGAGATGTAGTGTTTGTTGATTTACCTGAAGAAGGCGATGAAATCGTTAAAGGCGAAGAATTCGGTGCAGTAGAATCAGTAAAAGCAGCGTCTGATTTAGTCGCTCCTATTTCTGGTGAAGTTATAGAAGTAAATGAAGAACTAGCGAGTGAACCTGAAAGAGTAAATCAAGAACCTTATGAAGCATGGTTCTTAAAAGTTAAATTGAATGATCCAAAAGAGTTAGAAAAATTACTAGACCACAAAGCATATAAAGAAGAAATATCTGAGTAGGTGGAAAAAGTGTTTAAGTATTTCCCTCACACTAAAGCTGATATCGAGAAAATGCTTAAGAGTTTAAATATAAGTTCAATTGATGAATTATTTAATGAATTGCCTGAATCGGTAATTTACAACTCTGATTACGATATTCCTAGTTTTATGTCAGAAGCTGAGTTAAGAAGTTATTTTGATCAACTTAATAATCAAAATAAAGAATTGACTCTTTTCTCTGGACTTGGGGCCTATGATCATTATCAACCCGCTATTATTGACGCCATAACATCTCGTCAAGAATTTATGACTTCTTACACACCATATCAACCTGAAATTTCTCAGGGTACATTACAATATATTTTTGAATATCAATCAATGATTCAAACATTGACAGGAATGGATGTTTCAAACGCATCTATGTATGATGGATCAACTTCTACCGCTGAAGCGTGTTTTATGGCTGCTAGTATAAGTAGAAAAAGAAGTAAACTATTAATCTCAACTACATTAAATCCAAATACAATAAAAGTGATTGAAACATACTTGAAATTTAAAGGTTTAGAATGGGATTATGTTGATTCGAAAAATGGTGTTACAGATTTAAAAGATATGAAAAGCAAACTTGACAAAGATATTGCTGGTGTTGTTGTACAAAATCCTAACTTCTTTGGACATATTGAAAATTACGATGGTTTTAGTGAAACACTTAAAGAGAATAAATCACTTTTTATAATGAATGCTGATATTTCTACACTTGGTGTATTGAAAACACCTTTTGAACAAGGTGCCGATATCGCTTGTGGTGAATGTCAGTCTTTAGGTATGCCTGTAGCGTATGGCGGACCTTTTTTAGGTTACTTAGCAACCAATAAAAGTTATGTTAGAAAAATGCCAGGAAGAATCTGTGGTTATACACATGATTTAGAAGGTAAAAGAGCTTTTGTATTAACATTACAAGCACGTGAACAGCATATTAGACGTTCTAAAGCAAATTCAAATATCTGTTCAAATCAGTCTTTAATGGCGTTATTTGTAACAATATATCTTTCAACCATGGGTAAACATGGGTTAAAGAAAGTCAATGAACTTTCATATCAAGGTTCTCATTACTTATATGATCGTTTATTAAAAACTGGAAAATTTAAAGATCCATTTAATCAACCATTCCTAAAAGAATTTGTTTTAGAGACTACAATTTCTCATGACTTAATTCAAGAGGCTTTATTAGAAAACAATATTTTTGGCGGGTATTCATTACAATCTTTCGGTGATGAATATGAAAATTTAGTTAACTTCGCTGTAACTGAAAAAAGAACCAAGGCAGAAATAGACCGTCTTGTAGAAATATTGGAGGGACTATCATGATCCAATATGATAAATTAATCTTTGAATTATCAAGAGAAGAACGCGTTGGATATTCATTGCCTAAATCAAGATTTAATGACTATTCTTTTAATGATCTTAATGAACAGTTTTTAAGAAATGAAGAACCATATTTACCAGAAGTTTCAGAACTAGATGTATTGAGACATTTTACCAATATATCTAATAAAAACTTTGGTATTGAAAATGGGTTTTATCCATTAGGTTCATGTACAATGAAGTATAACCCTAAAATTAACGAAGAAATCGCTTCCTTACGTGGTTTTAGAAGAATTCATCCATTACAACCAGCATCAACTGTTCAAGGGGCTCTAAAGGTCTATTATGAACTACAAAGAATTTTGTCTGAAGTCTCTGGATTGCATGAATTTACGTTAAATTCATATGCTGGGGCACATGGAGAATTGGTTGGGTTAATGATTATTAAGAAATATCATCAATCCCGACAAGATTTTAAACGCAATAAAATAATCATTCCAGATTCTGCACACGGAACAAACCCTGCATCTGTTGTTGTGTGTGGTATGAAAGTCATTGAAATATCTTCTAATAAAAGAGGAAGAGTTGATCTTCAATCTTTAAAAGAAGCCGTTGAAGGAAGAGATGATATCGCTGGTATGATGCTGACAAATCCTAATACTTTAGGTATTTTCGAAGATGATATTTGTGAAATTACCAAAGTCATTCATGAAGCCGGTGGGTTGATGTATTATGATGGTGCGAATTTAAATGCTTTACTTGGTAAAGTAAGGCCTGGCGACATGGGCTTTGATGTAATGCATATTAACTTACATAAAACATTCTCAACACCACATGGTGGTGGTGGACCTGGATCAGGACCTGTTGGAGTAACTAAAGAATTAGAACCGTTTTTACCAAATCCAAGAATTAAAAAACTAGAAGATCATTATTACATTGAAGAAAATGGTGATGCTATTGGACGTATCTCTAGTTATTATGGAAACTATTTAGTGTCTTTAAGAGCTTATGTTTATTTATTGACTTTAGGAAAAGAAAATATTAAGCTTGTTGGACCTTATGCAACTCTAAATGCAAACTATATTAAAAATGCCTTAAAAACAGCATATCAATTACCAATAGATGGTAACTGTATGCATGAGGTTGTCTTTAATGGTTTAATTAATAAAGATACAGACATTAAAACACTTGACATTGCTAAAAGGCTATTAGATTATGGTATGCATGCACCAACAATATATTTTCCATTATTATTCCCTCAAGCGATTATGATAGAACCTACTGAAACTGAATCTTTACAAACCATCGATGCGTTTATTAATATCATGCATAAAATTGCTATTGAGGCAAAAGAAGATCCTGATAAGTTAAAAGATGCACCAACGAAAACACCGATTAGAAGAACAGATGAAGTGTTTGCTGCTAAAGAAATGATTTTCTCATACAAAGATTATTTAACTTATACGGAAGAAAGAGAGCAGTAATAATGAATATTTTAAATCTTTTTGGAATTATCGATGTATTAATAGTAATCAGTGTTATTTCTATGGTAATGATTGGCTGGCAAAAGGGTTTTTTACTTAAAATAGTTGAATTAGCATCAGGATTATTTGGATTAATTGCTTCTGTATTGTTAACCAGACCTTTTTCAAGAGTATTGGATAAATGGTTTGGTGCAGACATTCAACTAAGAATCAATAGTTACTTTTTAGAAAAAAATCCCGAATTAAGTCAAAATCTAACGGAACCCAAGTTGAGGGCTGCGTTAGAAGACATGAGTATGCCAGAGTTTATTACGAAATGGATTGCTGAATCTATAGATTACGAAGCTGCAACTCAATCAATGATTAACGCAATATCCCCTTTGTTTAAGACAATGGTATTGATTGTAATTGCTTTTCTAAGTCTGTTTATTGGTTCAATGATAATTTTCTTTTTCTTAAAGATATTATCAAGAATGATTACTAAAATACCAGTTATTAAACAAATTGACAAAGTCTTTGGGGCTTTATTTGGATTATTTAAAGCGGCTATGATTATATTTATTTTGCTTTTAATTATAAGTTTTGTATTGGCGATTCCGGCCATCAATAGTTTAATAGGTGAATTTGTCTATGTTGATATGCAATTAGAAACTGAAACTTTTAGGCTTTCTAAATGGCTATATGATAATAATATATTTAGGTTTATCATCAATATATTTGCGGCTGTATTAAGTTAATAAAAAAAACACAAGCTTTAATTTTGCTTGTGTTTTATTTGTCTATTTTTCTCGAAACATTTGCGCTTCCTGTAACAATACAATTATTTTGCGTTTTTAAAAAACACTACGACATATTATAGAATATTTTTCTTTCACTTAAGTAGCCTTCTAAAAGTTATATATTAATTCTTTTAAAACATCTACCAATTCTTCTTGTTTGACTTTCTTTATTTTTTTTCCTTTCACAAATAATAAAGCTTCATTTTTACCACCAGCAACTGCAATATCAGCTTCTTTGGCTTCACCAGGTCCGTTGACAACACAGCCCATAATAGCCACTGTGATTTCTTTATTAATGGTGTGTAGAAATTTTTCGATTTCAGTGACGATAGGAATCATATCATATTGAATTCTCCCACAAGTCGGACAAGATATTAATTTTGGTTTCTTGTATAAATTCAAGTTAGAAAGTATTTCTTTAGCGACATAAATTTCTTCTTCAGGTGTGGCTGTTAAAGAAACTCTTATGGTTGAACCAATGCCTTCACTTAATAATATACCTAAACCAATAGAAGAAGAAATGGTTCCTGAGAAGTTTGTTCCCGCTTCTGTAATACCAAGGTGTAAAGGATATTTAAATGTTTGAGCAGCCAATCTGTTTGCTTCTATAGTTGTAAGTACATTTGATGCTTTTAGTGAAATAATAATGTCTTCAAAATGATATTTTTCAAGTAATGCCACATGATATCTAGCAGATTCCACCATAGCCTCAGGAGTTGGTTTGCCATATTTTTTAAGAATATGTTTTTCTAATGAACCTGAATTAATACCAATTCTAATGGGGATATGATTTGAAATACATGCATCAACAACGGCTTTAATTTTTTCTTCATCACCGATGTTTCCAGGATTAATTCTGATTTTATCAACACCAACTTCTATGGCTCTTAATGCAAGTTTATAATCAAAGTGGATATCAGCGACAATCGGGATATTTATTTGTTTTTTGATCTCTTTAATCGCATCAGCATCAGCAAAAGTTAAAACAGCAACTCGAACCATCTGACAACCAACTTTTTCTAGTCTTTTGATTTGTTCTACAGTTGCTTTGATATCTTTTGTTTTTGTATTTGTCATTGATTGGATGACTACAGGGTTGTTGCCACCAATTATTATATTATTAATTGAAATCTCTTTAGTTAGTTTTCTTGTGAACATCCTAAATTCCTTTCATAAAAAAAGATAATTAATTATACCAAATAGTTTTACTTAATGAAAGAGAATACAATTGATAAGATAATGTCAAAAATAAAAATATTATTGTATTGGGCTTGAAGAAAGGGCTTACATGACATATAATATAAATGGATAAAAAATACAGGAGGTAGTCATATTGGAGAATTATAAAAATTTAGGATTTAAAGTGCAAGATACGAATGGAAATTATATTTCTTATTTCAAAGATGGAAAATGGGATGAAGGAAAAATGCAAAAAGAAGATACCATAACTATTTCAGCTTTTTCTACTGCTTTACATTATGGACAACAAGCTTTTGAAGGCTTAAAAGCTTATCGAACAAAAGCTGGTAAGATACAAGTATTTAGGCCAGATGAAAATGCAAAAAGACTAGAATCTTCTTGTGATAAAATATTAATGCCTAAAGTTCCTAAAGAAAAGTTCTTAGATGCTATTACACAAGTTGTAAAAGCAAATGAAGATTTAATTCCACCATACGGACATGGTGCGTCACTTTACTTAAGACCTTATGTGATTGGTGTTGGAAGGAATTTAGGTGTTAAACCAGCACCTGAATATATATTCGGCGTTTTATGTTCACCAGTAGGAAATTACTTTAAAGGTGGACTTGAACCTGTGAAATTCATCGTGACAGACAGAGATAGAGCAGCACCTAACGGAACGGGAGATGTTAAGGTTGGTGGAAACTACGCAGCGAGTTTATTGAGTCATCAAAGAGCAGTAGAACAGGGTTATGCAGATTGTATTTACTTAGATCCTTTAACGCATACAAAGATTGATGAGGTTGGTGCAGCTAACTTCTTCGCGATTACCAAAGACAATAAATTTGTGACACCTGAATCAAGTTCAATATTACCGAGTATTACGAAAAAAAGCCTTATATATATAGCTGAAAACTATCTTGATATGGAAGTTGAACTAAGAGATGCGAATATCAATCATTTACATGAATTTAAAGAAGCAGGTGCCTGTGGAACAGCTGCAGTGATTACACCAATTAGTAGAATTGATTATCATGGTGATAAACATGTTTTTTATAGCGAAACAGAAGTAGGACCAGTTACTAAAAAGTTTTATGATACTTTAAATGGTATATACTTTGGAGATATAAAAGCACCTGAAGGTTGGATTATGACAATAGAATAAAAATATTGGAGCGGTTTTACCGTTCCTTTTTCTTAGAATAACGCTAAAAATGGTTTTTATATGTATAATGATTAAGATATAAAAATAATTTAAATTATATTTAAATTATTGTGAATTTCCCCTTGTTTTAAAAGCGCTTTCATTGTATAATCATTAATGGTTAAACAAAGGAATCAATTATTAAATCGTAGACTACAAAAGTTTATTGTTTTTTTTGTGTGACCAATCTGATTTTTAGACGATAAACAACAATAAGTTGTTTAAATAAAAAATAAGTGAGGCGAAGAAATTGTTTAAAAGTAAGTATTTAAAAAATTTGTTTGAGGCTACTAAAGAGCGTTATGCTAATCAGCCTGAATTTTTACAAGCAGTAGAAGAGTTTTTTGATGCGATGGATCCAATTGTGATTGAAGATCCTAATATTGAAAAAAATTCAATTATGGAAAGATTAATTGAAGCTGAAAGAATCATTAAATTCCGTGTGACTTGGGTTGGTGACGATGGAAAAGTAAATGTTAACAGAGGATACAGAATTCAGTTTAATTCAGCTATTGGACCATATAAAGGTGGAATTAGATTCCATCCATCTGTTAACGAATCTATTTTAAAATTTTTAGGTTTCGAGCAAACTTTTAAAAACTCATTGACAGGTTTACCAATGGGTGGCGGAAAAGGTGGCGCTGATTTTGATTCAAGAGGAAAAAGCGATGCTGAGATTATGAGATTCTGCCAAAACTTTATGCAAGAACTTTACCGTCATATTGGACCAGATACAGATGTGCCTGCAGGTGATATTGGTGTTGGTTATAGAGAAATTGGATATATGTATGGAATGTATAGAAAAATTAGAAATGAAAACACTGGTGTTTTAACAGGTAAAGGATTAACTTATGGTGGTTCTTTGGTTAGAAAAGAAGCGACTGGTTACGGATTATTATATTTCGTTGAAGAGATGTTAAGCAAATACCGAGATGAAACAATTGAAGGTAAAAAAGTTGTTATCTCAGGTGCTGGAAAAGTTGCGATACATGCTGCAATGAAAGCAAGAGAATTAGGAGCAACTGTTGTTGCCATGTCTGATATTAATGGATATGTTTATCATAAAAATGGTTTGGATATTTCATTAATTTCTAAATTAACGGATAATTCTCCTGAATTCTCTACACAATATAAAGATTATCATAGTGGTGCAGAGTATGGTGAAAATCCAACTGATATTTGGACTAAATCTACTGATATCGCATTACCTTGTGCAACACAAAATGAATTGCCTTTGGAATCAGCGAAGGCATTGGTTAAAAATGGTTGTTATTTAGTTGCAGAAGGTGCAAATATGCCTACTACATTAGATGCAACTCATTACTTACAAGAAAAAGATATTTTATTTGCTCCTGGTAAAGCCGCAAACGCTGGTGGTGTTGCAGTGTCTGGATTAGAAATGACTCAGAATGCGATGCATACACCTTGGACTTATAAGGAATTAGATGAAAAACTTAAATTAACAATGAAATCTATATTTGAAAAATCATATGAAGCTGCAGAAAAATATGCTGATCCTCGTAATTTAGTTGTTGGGGCTAATGTTGCTGGATTCTTGAGAGTTTATGAAGCAATGGTAGCTCAGGGAGTTATCTAATGTCTTATATAGTCACCCCTAAAATATTATTACCGGTGTCTTCAATCGATAAAGAAAAATGGGCAGTTATTGCTTGTGATCAATTTACATCAGAACCGGAATATTGGGATGAACTAAAAACCTTAGTGGATAATGTACCTTCGACTTATCATTTAATTTTGCCAGAAGCATATTTAGAAGATGATCCTTCTCATAAAGTAGAAAAAGTAAATTACAATATGAATTTGTATTTGAAAAATCATTTGTTTGAAGAGCATCATGGATTTGTTTTGGTTGATCGCCAAACACCTAATGCTAAAAGAAGATTAGGTTTGGTGATTTCAATTGACCTAGAACAATATGAGTATGAAGAAGGAAAAGATGGTAAAATCAAGGCAACTGAAAAAACAGTTTCTGAAAGAATTCCACCTCGTGTTAGAATTAGAGAAAAAGCCCCAATTGAATTACCTCATGTGCTTCTTTTAATTGATGATAAGGAAGAACACATCATTTCTAACCTCTATAAAAGTAAAAGCAAATTAAAAAAATTATATGATTTTAAGTTAAATATGGATGGTGGACATTTAAAAGGTTATGAAGTTAAAGACACAAAAACAGTTATTGAAAAAATAGAAACCCCTTGCGAAGATATTAATTTAATTGTAGGAGATGGCAATCATTCATTAGCATCTGCTAAAGTATGCTGGGAAAATATAAAGAAAAACCTTCCTGAATCAGAGAAAGCTGATCACCCTGCAAGATATGCATTGGTTGAATTAATCAGTTTGTATGATGAAGGTCTAACTTTTGAACCAATTCATCGAGTATTATTCAATACAGATATCAACTTAATTAAAACAATGCAAAAAAATATGTTTGGTGGGTCGACTTTAGAACTTTATTACAACAATGAGACATATAAAATAAATGTCCCTGATAACCCATTTTTAGCAATACAACAAATACAAGATATTCTTGATGAATATATCTCACGCAATAAATATATAGAAATAGACTTTGTACATGGTATGGATAGTCTTAAAAAAATCGTCAAGAACAACCGTGAGAGCGTTGGTATTACTATGCCAACATTAAAAAGAGATATGTTATTACCATATATTAGAGAAAATGGAGTTTTGCCTAGAAAATCTTTTTCATTAGGTGAAGCTGTTGAGAAACGTTATTATATGGAAAGTAAAAAAATATTGAAATAGGAGTGATTTTAATGAAAAGAGTTTATAACTTTTCAGCAGGACCAGCAGTCCTTCCTGAAGCTGTTTTGAAACAAGCTGCAGAAGAATTATTTATTTATAAAAATACTGGTATGTCTGTTATGGAAATGTCACATCGATCAAAAGACTTCCTTGAAATTATCACTGAAGCAGAAGCTAACTTAAGAAAATTAATGAATGTTCCTAACAATTACAAAATTTTATTTTTACAAGGTGGCGCACATACTCAATTTTCAATGATACCACTTAACATAATGAAAAATAAAAAAGCAGATTTTATTACAACTGGTAGTTGGGCGAAGAAAGCTTTAAAAGAAGCGAAAAAATATCTTAAAACAAATGAGTTAGCGTCTTCAGAAGATAAAATGTTTAGCTATATTCCAAGTTTTAATGGTCTTAATTTTGATCCTGAAGCAGATTATGTTCATATTTGTGAAAACAATACGATTTATGGTACAAAATATCATGAATTACCAGACACAAAAGGTGTTGATCTAGTATCAGATATGTCATCTTGTATTTTGTCTGAACCTATTGATGTGAGTCAATATGCATTGATTTATGCTGGTGCACAAAAAAATATTGGACCAGCAGGAACAACAATTGTGATTATTAGAAAAGACTTAATTACTGAAAATTATCCTGATTATACACCGTTGATGTTACAATATAAAATTCATGCTGATAAAGATTCAATGTTCAATACACCACCGACCTATGGTATTTACATGTGTGGTTTAGTTTTTAAACATTTACTTAAAAATGGTGGCATTGAAGCTATGTATGAACACAATAAAAAGAAAGCATCAATTATCTATGATTATTTAGATCAATCAGAACTTTTTAAACCAACAGTAGTAAAAAAAGATCGTTCTTTAATGAATGTAACTTTCAATACAGGTAACGATGATTTAAATAAAAAATTCATTGAACAAGCAAAAACAAAAGGTTTAGTCAATCTTAAAGGCCATCGTACAGTTGGCGGCATGAGAGCTTCAATTTATAACGCTATGACAATTGAAGGCGTGGAAGCATTGGTTAAATTTATGGAAGAATTTGAAAAGGGGAATAAATCATGAAAGTTAGTTGCTTAAATAATATCTCAGAAGTAGGATTAAAACATTTCACTTCAAGATATCAAGTTGTAGATGACAATAACGATAGTGATTTAATTCTTGTTAGAAGTACTAAAATGCATGATTATAATATTAATGATAACTTATTGGCTGTTGCAAGAGCCGGTGCAGGTGTTAATAATATTCCTTTAGATAAAATGGCTGAAGCTGGTGTGGTTGTATTTAATACACCAGGTGCCAATAGTAATGCGGTTAAAGAATTGGTTATCGCTGGAATGTTGATGTCATCAAGAGATCTTATTGGTGGAAACCAATGGGTTAAAGAGAATAAAGACGACAAAGACATTTTAAAAAGCATTGAAAAAGCAAAAAAAGCATATGGTGGAAATGAAATATTAGGTAAAAATTTGCTGGTAATTGGTTTAGGTGCTGTTGGTGGTAAAGTCGCTAATGCTGCGATTTCTCTTGGTTTGAAAGTTTTAGGATTCGATCCATACATCAGTGATAATGCGAGACGCGCTTTAGATAATAAAGTTGAAATTATAGATGACTTGAGTAAAGCATATCCTGTCGCTGATTTTATCAGTTTACATTTACCTTTGATTGATTCAACAAAACATTTTATGAATGAATCGGTTTTCAATTCATGTAAACCTGGCGTTGTAATTTTAAATTATGCGAGAGATTTATTAGTGAAAAATGAAGACTTGAAAGTTGCTATTGAAAATGAGATAGTAAAAAAATATGTGACTGATTTTCCAAATCATTTTGTAGCGAATTTAAATAATGTAATTTATTTTCCTCATTTAGGAGCTTCAACCGCTGAATCAGAAGAAAATTGTGCAACAATGGCAGTTCATCAGCTAATGAATTTTATTGATAAAGGTGAAATTGTGAATTCAGTAAATTATCCTAACGTTAAACTAGAACGATTAATGAATGAAGAACGGTTAACAATTCTGGCGAAGAACGATCCATCAAGTGCAAGAGTGATTGATGCAATTATGAATAAATTATCTGATTCTATTGAATACCAAGCTGAAAAGGTAAGGGGAAATTTTGCTTATTATGTTTTTGATTTAGATAAACATATGCCAAAAGATTTAATGGATGACTTAAATAATACAGATGGTATATATAAAATTAGAACGATAAAATAATTTAATTAAATGCCTAATCTAAGATTGGGTATTTTTATTGAAAATTTGAAAAGCTATTTACTTTTTGGTTGGATTATTGTAATCTAATAAAAATCGGGGTGGTTTTTGTGACTCAACACAAGATTAAACATAAACACAAAGTTTTTGAAAAACATTTTTCATATGTGATTGATAGAATTAAATCTGGTTTCATTTTCTTTGATGAAGTTGGTGATATTTTATATTATAATCACTATTTTTCTAAATTGTTTGATATAGACCCCAATGAAATAATAAGCAAAAACATCATGGATATATTAGATTTAAAAGAGTCGATATTGGAACATTTAAAACATCAATCCAATATCGAATTCACTAATACAATCGATATTAATGATGTTGAAATATTATTTAATATTTCTATTACGCGGATAGATAATCAATCAAAAGATGTTTTTGGCTACATTATCATTAATTCACTTTCAAGTATGGAAAGACAAGTTGATGATTTGTTGATGAGAGAGTTGGACACACAAAGAATGATTGATGAAGCGTTAATTGGTGTTTTTATGGTTGATGTTAAACATAGGATCATTAGGACCAATAAAACATTTTGTCAATTGCTTGATTACAAACCGTATGAATTACATAATCTTTATTCATGGACTATTTTGAATAGTTTTACAAAAGAAACAGTAGAAACAGCCTTTGTAGATATGGCACATGCAACAAATATCGTTCAAACTGATTTTATAAAAAAAGATGGTAGTCTAATAAATTTAAAGGTTATGGGAAAAGGCGGAAAAATCAAAGGAGAACCTGTAATGATCTATTTTATAGATACTTTTCCAAAGGAATGAAAAATACTTGATTTTTTAGCGAAATAATTATACAATAGATACGTTGATTGGAGGAATGAATTATGGAACAACAATTCACTTTGAGATGTGAAGAATGTAAATCAGAAAATTATCGTTATAGAAAAAATAAAACGACACATCCTGATAAAATGGAAGTCAAAAAGTACTGTCCAACTTGTAAAAAGCATACAGTACATAAAGAAAGAAAATAATTTCTAAGGGTATCCAGTTTGGATACTTTTTCTTTATGAAAGGAAAAGTTATGTTTAAAATAAAAACTATTAATCATGCTCAAATGGATATGAATTCATATCTACTCATTAAGAAAAATGATGTTGTGATTGTCGATCCTGGTTTTAACGGAAAAACAATTCTAGATAGAGTTAAAGAAAGTGGTTATCATATTCAGGCAATATTATTAACCCATGGTCATTATGATCATATTAGAGATGTAGAAATGCTATATAAAAAAGATACCTGTAAAGTATATATTCATAAAGATGATTATAAAGCTTTGTATAATTCTAATATTAATTATTCAAAGACATTTGGTTCAAGTTTTGTTCTGAACAAAGAGATTGCTATTACTTTATTGAATGATAATGAAAAAATTAATATATTAAATGAAACGATTAAAGTGATTCATACACCTGGACATACTTTCGGATCAGTTATGTATGAATACAACAAATATATATTCTCAGGTGATACTATATTTTATGATAGTATTGGGAGGACTGACTTGTTTAGTGGAAACTTTAATGCAATTAGAAAGTCGATTAATATGATTAAAGAAAATCTATCTAATAACAAACAAATTTTACCAGGACATGGCAAATCTGGTAGTTTTCAAGAGATTAAACAAAATAACAGATATTTACAATAATATCTGTTATTTTTGATTGATAAACTTAATTTTTTTTTATATAATGAGGTTAAGTTAAAAACGGAGGATATCAAATGATATTTCACATGCTGACAATTTTACAAAATATCGATTTAGAAGTAGTATTTATCAATGCTATGGTTCTTGTTTGGATTGGAACGGTGTACGCTGCTTTCACAGGTGGTTTTCTGAAAAACAGTATCTTAGAGAAAGTTCTACTTTCTTTTTTCTTTAGCGTTATTGTCGTTGGCTTAATGACAATTCCTTTTGAAATTTCTGAAGGATATATTTTTGATGCTAGAACCATTTTACTTAGTTTGGCTGGATTGTTTTTAGGTTTCATTCCGACAGTATTTATTATGATTGTTGCTATTTTATATAGAATTTATCTAGGATCAAGTGGTGTCTTTTTGGGTATTCTCTTTATTGTATTTTCAGGTATGTTTGGACTTTTATGGAGAGGTTATATTTCTAGAAGAATTAATTTTAGAAAAGTTTTTGAATTATTGATTTTTTCTATCATATCCGGTGTTATACCTTTCGTTTTGATAATAATAATTGAATATGAATTATTTATAGAATTCTGGTTGTTTTTCGTTTTATTTTGTTTGGTTGCTTCACCTTTATTAACATTTATATTAGCGCTAATTATTGAACAACAAGATAAATCAGCGAATTTATCTAATATTATTATAGAACAAAAAAAATTACTACAAGCATCCATTGATAGTCCAAAAGTAATGGAAATATATGTGTTAGATAAAGACTTTAATTATTTAGCGTTTAATTCATATCATAACTATTGTATGAGTTTGTTTTATGGTGCGGAGATAAAAGTTGGCGATTCTTTTCTAGAACACATTAAGAATTCAAAGATGTATTCCCGTTTCAGATCACAAATTTCCAAAGCGCTACAAGGTATTGAATATACAACCGTTGATGAAGTTGAGACAACAAAGGACAAATACTATGAGAGTATGTTTACACCGATTAGGGACGATGATAATGAAGTCATCGGCGTTGGTATATTTGCTTACGATGTTACAAAGAAAAAACAATACGAAAAAAATTTAGAGTATTTAAATTATCATGATACATTAACAGATGTTTATAATAGAAGATATTACAATGAAAAACTACTAAAATATGATGCGTTAGAATATTTTCCTTTGTGTATATTATTAGGTGATGTTGATTCGTTAAAAACAATTAATGATGCATTTGGTCACGAAAAAGGTGACGAAACGTTAATTGAAACAGCTTCAGTTTTAAAAAATGTTGTTCAAGATAAAGGTTTTGTTTCTAGAATTGGTGGGGATGAATTTGTTGCTGTATTGAAAAATGTAAATGCACAAATGGCAGAAAACATCATTGAAGAAATATTTAATCAGCTGGGAAAAATTTCTGTTGCTGGTGTAAGATTATCGATGTCCGTAGGTTATGATATTATTGATGAAAGTAATCCAATCAGTGAAGCTTTTAAAACTGCAGAAGCCAACATGTATAAAAATAAACTTTTTGAGCAAACAGGTGCTAATAATGAAACTATTAATACCATAATGAAAAGTTTATATGAAAAAAACCCAAGAGAAGAATCACATTCTCAAAGGGTTTCTAAATACTGTGTGATGGTTGGAGAAGAACTCAATCTATCCAAAGACAAAGTGAATTCACTCAGAGTTGCTGGTATGTTACATGACATTGGTAAAATTGCAATCTCTGATAGTATACTCGATAAGCCAGATAAACTGACTGAGCATGAATATGAAAGAATTAAAAAACATCCTGAAATAGGATATAGAATTCTATCCACTTCATCTCAATATATTGAGGTAGCCAAAGATGTTTTGCATCATCACGAACACTATAATGGTAAAGGTTATCCAAGAGGTTTAGTAGGAGAAGATATTCCAGTAAACTCAAGAATCATTTCAATTGTTGATGCATATGATGCAATGACTTTAAGTAGACCCTACCGTGCATCTCTTACTAAAGAAGGTGCTTTAAAAGAAATTAGTGATTGTTCTGGAACGCAATTTGATCCAGATATTGCAAAGGTATTTATAGAAATAATGAATCAGTAATATAAAAAGCTGTTTAGTCAAATTTTAATGACTAAACAGCTTATTTTTATTATTTTTCAACATTCCTTAAATTAATTAAGACTTTCATGTCTTCACTAGAAATGTTGAAATCAACTTTAGAATTTTCAATAATTCTATTTTCATGGGTTGATTTAGGTAGGGGAACTGTATTTCTATCTAAACAATATCGAATACATATTTGAGCAGGAGATACATTATATTTCTTAGCCATCTTTAAAATCGTTGGATGGTTTAATATTTTACCCGTCGCTAAAGGACTATATGCTTCAACTAAAATATTATTCTCTTTACAATAAGCTAAAGTGCCATCTTGATCTCTTCCTATGTAGAATCCAATTTGGTTAACATGTGGAGTGATTTCACAGTGTTCAATGATGTTTTTAATATCATCAGGAGAAAAATTAGAAACCCCAATTGCTTTAATTTTGCCGGCTTTATAAAATTCTTCCATTGCCTTCCATGCTTCAATGTTGCCTAAATCATGGTTGCTTCCAATGCTATCCCACGGCCATGGTGCATGAATTAAATATAAATCAAGATAATCAAAACCAAAATTTTCTAATGTTTCTTCAAAGCTTTTCTTTGCATCTTTGTAATTCTTAATATGAGATGGTAGTTTTGAAGTCACAAACAACTTATCTCTTGGAATTTTAGCATCTTTAATTGCTTTTCCAACACTTTCTTCATTGGCGTATCCATTTGCTGAATCAATATGAATATATCCGTTCTTTAAAGCAAGTGAAACTGAATTATATGCTTCATCTCCATTTTTAATTTGCCAAGTACCAAATCCAATTTTCGGAATTTTAATACCATTTGATAATGTTCTAAATTCTTTTAACATAAAAAACCTCCTTTAAATCTATATTAATAATATAACAGCTCCAAATAAATATCAAACATATTAGACTAAATTTTTAAAATTATACAATGAAAATTAATGTAAATAATAAAAAATAAATTTTTTTTATATATTTTACGAAAACGTTATAGTAAAACGCTATCATATATGATATACTACTTTCGAAAACGTTTAAGTTATGTGGAGGCAATCATGATATTTCATTATCAAACATCAAAAAACGAAAATTATTATCATAAATTAGTCAACGATAATTTTGCTGATAAAGGTTTAAAACTAACGATAGATAGAAATCAAACATATCAGGAGATACGTGGGTTTGGCGGTGCTTTTACTGAAGCAGCGGCTTATACCTTTTATCAAATGCCTTTAGAAAAGAGACAAGAAGTTCTCAATGCATATTTTAATTTAGAATCAGGATTAGGATACAATCTCGGACGAGTTTCTATTCATAGTTGTGATTTTTCTTTAAATAATTATACCTATGTAAAAGAAAATGATAAAGAATTAAAAACCTTTTCAATTGAAAGAGATTTGAAATATGTTATTCCAATGATTAAAGAAGCTGAAAACATTCGTAGAGATAAAATTAATATTTTAGCATCTCCTTGGAGTCCTCCTGCTTGGATGAAATCAAACAATGATATGAACCATGGCGGAAAACTTCTTGATGAATTTAAAGAATCTTGGAGCGAGTATTACCTAAAATTTTTAAAAGCATATAAAAATGAAAGCGTTTATATTTTTGCCTTAACTGTTCAAAATGAACCAGCAGCAAAACAAGTTTGGGATTCGTGTATTTATACTGCTGAAGAGGAAAGAGATTTTGTTAAAGAGTATTTAGGTCCCAAGTTAGCAGACAGTGAATTTAAAGATGCAAAATTACTAATATGGGATCATAATCGTGATATATTAGTAGAAAGAATAAAAGTTGTCTTAGAAGATGAAAAAGCAAACCAATATGTATGGGGGATTGGCTACCACTGGTATGTGTCTGAGGCTTTTGAAAACCTTTCAAAAGTTCATGATTTATACCCAGATAAACATCTTTTATTTACAGAAGGAACCATTGAAAATGGTGTGCATTTAAATCAATTTCATACAGGTGAAAGATACGTACGTAATATGATTGGTGACTTTAATAATTACTGTGAAGGATACATTGATTGGAACTTATTGTTAAATGAAGAAGGTGGTCCAAATCATGTAGGAAACTTCTGTGATGCACCTATCATTTACGACAGAGAAAAAGATATCATTCATTATAATAGTTCTTATTATGCAATCGGTCATTTTAGTAGACATATATTGCCTGGTGCAAAAAGAATTGATTCTAATCTTGATTCTGAGATTATAAAGCATGTAACATTTATGAATCCAAATGGAGATATAGTTGTTGTTATTCAGAATGAATCAGAATCAACTGAAGTCATCTCTATTAATACTGAAACTAAACATAATTTTGAAATAAAACCGCATAGTATATCAACCATCATTTTACAAGGAGAAAAAATATGAAAAATTATGATTATATAAACAATCAATTTATTATTTACAATTATAATCAACGAAGTCCATTTGCAAATTTCTTGCCTGGGGTTGCTGGGAAAATGGGAATTCCTTTATGGGTTTTTTATACCAATAGAGGTCAAGGTATTAGTGGATACGGACTCCAGGATAAAAATCACCCTATTATGGCTTTCACTCCAGCAAATAAAGCCTATGAAACAACACCAGTTACTGGGTTTAGAACTTTTATTAAACATCAAGAAAAAGTTTATGAAGCGTTTCATGTTGATTCTCAAAATAATCATAAAATGATCATTGATTATTCTTCTTTTTCAATTGAAGAAGTGATGCAAGAATTAAATCTGAAAATCAAGATTACATACGTTGGTTTACCTAATGAGTCTTTAGGTGGCTTGGTTAGAAAAGTAGAATTAACCAATTTAAATGATCAAGAACTTGATATTGAACTACTAGATGGTATAGCAGAAATATTACCTTCAGGTATTCAAAATTCAGGATTTAAATCAACGTCAAATTTACTTGCCAGTTGGGCAGATGTTAAACATATCGATGAAAGTTTAGCATATTTTACATTAAGAGCTTCAACCGGAGACTCGAGTGAAGTAAAAAAAATGGAAGCAGGGAATTATTATTTTGGATTTATAGGTGATGAATTGATTCGACCAATTGTTGATCCTGAATTGATTTTTGGTTTAAATACAGCAAAAACTAAGGCCAATGGATTTATGGAGAGTTCTATTAAAGAATTACTAAGTAAACCTCAGGTCACTACTAATAAATTTGGTTGTGCATTCATGCCATTATCTAAAAACATTAAAGCCAATGAAACAATTTGTTTCTATGCAATAAGTGGGCACGCGAAGAACTTTGATATATTAAAAGAGTTTTCTAAAAAAATCTTAAAAGAAGATTTTATCAATAAGAAGATTGAAGAATCCAATGAAGAAATCAATAAAATGCTTGATGATGTACAAACAGATTCAGCTTTCCCTATTTTTGATAATTATATCAAGCAAAATTATTTAGATAATATTTTACGTGGCGGTTATCCATTAAATATTGGCGACACCGTTTATCACTTATATTCTAGAAGACATGGTGACTTGGAAAGAGATTACAATTTCTTTAGTCTTGCACCAGAATATTATTCTCAAGGAAATGGGAATTTTAGAGATGTTTGTCAGAATAGAAGATTGGATACTTATTTCAATAAAGAAGTCAAAGATTTTAACATTCGACATTTTGCAAGTTTAATTCAATTAGATGGATATAATCCTTTATCAATTAATGGAATTAATTACAAAATCAGAAAAGACGTTAAAGTATTAGATTTAGTTAAAGGTTTATTTGCAGATAATCATGATAAAATTGTTGAATTATTAAGTCAACCATTTACACCAGGTACGATTGTTAATTTTATTGAACAAAATAAAATAAAACATAAAAAACCTATTGGTGATTACCTTGATAAAATAATAGAAAATTCGGAAGCTTTTATTCAAGCAGTTTTTGGAGAAGGATTTTGGATTGATCACTTTACATATGTATTAGATTTAGTGGAATCATATGAGAGTATTTATCCAGACAAGATGAAAGCGTTATTATTTGAAAATGAAAACTATTACTATTACGATTCACCAGTATCTGTAAGAAAGAAAAGTGAAAAAATTGTTTTAAATGATAATGGAGATGTAAGACAGTACGGAAGTTTGATTCATTTAGATGATGAGAAAATAAATAGACTTAAAATGAATCCTCATGCTAGTAATTGGAGCAAAATAAAAGATGTAGATTATAAATCAAATCTTTTTATTAAATTATTAGTGCTTGTGCTAAACAAACATAGTTTATTAGATCCAGACAATATCGGAATTGAGATGGAAGCTGAAAAGCCTGGTTGGAATGACGCAATGAATGGTTTACCAGGTTTGCTTGGATCAGGTGTTAGTGAAAGTATTGAATTGCTTAGAATTATCGATTTCCTTTTAGACCATATTGATAACGGCCCACTGAAATTACCAACTGAAATATATAATTTCTTTAGTAATTTAAACAAAGTAAGAACCTATGATGAAAGAGTTAAATCAAGAGAAAATTATAGAGACGATATTCGTTTTGGTTTAAAAGGTGATATTGAAATATTGCATATAGATGTTGTCCAAGAATATTTATTTAAGTTAAAACAAAATATTCAAGATAGCATTACTAAATTATATGAAAAATCTGATTATATCATACCTACTTTCTTAAGATACGATGTGAATAATTATGAAGTGATTAAAGATGATTCCAATCAACCAACACATCATAATGGTTATCAATTAGTAAAACCGTTAAACTATAACAGAAATCCTTTAACACCATTCTTAGAAGCACCAGCAAGGTTGTTGAAAACAACTTTTGGTAAAGAAAAATTGTTGAAAATGCATGAAAAGATAAAACATTCTGATTTATATGACCAAGAATTGCATATGTATAAAACAAGTGCTTGTATTAATGATGAATCTCATGAGATAGGAAGAATTCATGCCTTTACTAAAGGTTGGTTAGAACGAGAAAGTAACTTCTTGCATATGACTTATAAATATCTATTAGGTCTATTAAAAGCAGGATTATATGATGCGTTTTATGAAGAAATTAAAGACAACTTAGTTTGTTTCATGGATCCAGAAATATACAAAAGAAGTACTTTAGAGAATTCTAGTTTTATCGCAACATCAAATAATCCAGATCCATCTATACATGGTAAAGGATTCTTTGCAAGATTAAGTGGTTCAACAGTTGAAGCAGTGAACATGTGGTCTGTTATGATGACTGGTGGTAAACCATTTAAGTATGTGAATGGAACACTTAGATTAGAATTTGAACCTAAAATTCACCACACATTCTTTAAGGAAGATAAAACATTATCATTTAAATTCTTGAAGAATATTAAAGTAACTTATATCAATCAATCATTAAAGAATACATTTGACGATTGTGAAATATATAAGATTGAAGTCAAAA
>JAQIBJ010000016.1 GCA_027859085.1 Mycoplasmatota bacterium | reverse complement strand
AGGAGGTTTTATATTGGATAAACAACGATTAATTCGTATTGCTAGAGGGGATGAACAGGCTGACCTCGTTCTTAAGAATGGAAAAGTCATCAACGTTTTTAGCAAGACTATTGAAGAAGAAGATATTGCTATTGCTGATGGAATAATTATTGGGCTCGGTGATTATCAAGGTAAAGAAGAAATTAATCTTTCAGGATATTATATCTCACCTGGCTTTATTGACGGCCATGTCCATATAGAATCAAGTATGTTAACACCGAATAATTATGCATTAGCAACCATGCCTAGAGGAACAACTTCAATTGTTGCGGATTGTCATGAGATTGCAAATGTTGCTGGTAAAAAGGGGATAGACTTCATGTTGAATTCGTCAAAGGCATCTAAGCAAGATGTTTTTATGATGATACCATCATGTGTGCCATCAACTCAGTTTGAAAGTAATGGTGCCACATTATTAGCAAAAGACATTAAATCCTATACAAAACATCCTGGTGTTTACGGTTTGGGAGAAATGATGGATTACACCGGTGTTGTAAATGCTAATAAAGATGTATTAGAAAAACTCGAAGAATATTCTGATTTAACCATTGATGGTCATGCACCAGAATTATCAAAAAAGGAATTAAATGCTTATGTATTGGCAGGTGTTAAAACCGATCATGAATGTGTAAAGCCAAAAGAGTTGATTGAAAAAGTTAAAAGAGGCATGTATATCCATCTTAGAGAAGGGTCACAAACAAAAAATTTGCTTGATTTATTACTTGGTGTAACACCAGGTATCTACGATCGCATTATGTTTTGTTCTGATGATTTACATCCGAACGATATCATTAATATTGGTCATATGGATCAAAATATTAGGTTGGCGATTTCAAATGGATTAGATCCTATTATAGCGATATCTATGGCAACCATTAACATTGCAAATTGTTATCAATTAGAGAAATATGGTGCAATTGCACCTGGTTATTATGCGGATTTAGTGATGTTTAAAGACATCAATGAAATAGATGTAGAAATGGTTTATAAAAAAGGGGAATTGGTTGCTAAAAACCACCAACCACTTTTTAAACAGAAATCTATTGCCTCAGAACAGGTTCAAGATAGCGTTCATATTGACTTTGATCAGATAAATTTAGATTTATCTCTAAATAGTGACTTAGTTTATGTGATAGGGTTAATTAAAAACAACGTTACCACAAAGAAACTCAAACAAAAAGTGAGTCTTCAAAACGGATTATTTCTATCATATAATAATTCTGGTTTATTAAAATTAGCTGTGATTGAAAGACATCATAGAACCGGAAATATTGGTTTCGGTATTGTAAAGGATTATGGTTTAAGAAATGCAGCGATAGCGATGACAATTGCGCATGATTCACATAATCTTATTTGTCTTGGAGACAATGATAAAGATATGTATCTTGCCATCAAAAAGATAAGTGACATTGGTGGAGGTATCGTTTTAGTTTCAAATGGAAAAATCATTGAATACTTATCTTTAGAAGTAGCGGGATTAATGTCGCTTAAAGACGTAAGTCATGTAGAAAAGAAGTTAATTAGTTTAGAAGAGAAAATTAGAAAGTTAGGCGTAAATAAGGACATTGAGGATCCTTTCTTACAACTTGCATTTTTGTCCTTGGCTGTTATTCCTGAAATAAAGGTCACTGATAAAGGTCTTTTTGATGTTAAACAATTTAAGATAATACCTTTGGAAGTTGGTGAGTAATTTGAGTTTTGCAACACAGTATAGATGTACGAAGTGTAATAAAACATATTCAATAAAAGAAGATATATTGGTTTGCCCTGAGTGTTTAGATGATGGGATTTTAGACATTGAGTATGATTATAATAAAATAAAGAAAATTATGGATAACGACTATTTTAAAAACAATAAAGAGTTATCAATATGGAGATATTTACCTTTATTACCCGTCGAAGAAACTTATACTAAAAATACATTAAGAGTCGGATGGACGCCGCTTTATAATAGTCAAACTTTAAGAGACGAATTCAATGTAAAAGCATTGTATTTTAAAGATGAAGGATTAAATCCTACACAATCACTTAAAGATAGAGCGTCAGTGATTGCTTGTGTAAAAGCTTTAGAAAAAAAACAAAAGATAATCTCTTGTTCATCTACAGGGAATGCTGCGTCCTCTTTGGCAGGCAATGCTGCTAAACTTGGATTAGAAACAGTGATTTTTGTACCTAAGAGAGCTCCGATTGGTAAGCTTACTCAATTGATGGTATTTGGATCTACACTGATAAAAGTCAATGGAGATTATAAGGCCGCTTACAATCTTTCTAAAGAAGCAATAGATCATTATGGTTGGTATAACAGAAATGCTGCGATAAATCCTAATTTAGTCGAAGGCAAAAAAACAGTTGCATTAGAAATTGCTGAACAATTGAATTTTAAGGTACCCGATTGGGTTGTCACTTCAGTTGGAGATGGTTGCACTATCGGTGGTGTATATAAAGGCTTTTATGACCTTCAACAATTAGGTTTGATTGAACACTTACCAAAAATATTAGGTGTTCAAAGCGAAGGTTGTTCACCATTTTATGATGCTTTTTATGAAAATAGAGCATTAGAAGAAACAGATGAAAATACAATTGCAGATAGTATTGCAGTAGGCATACCAAGAAATCCAATAAAGGGTATTCAAGCTGTTAAAAAAACTGATGGTACCTATGTAAAAGTATCAGATAATGAGATTATGGATTCAATGAAATTGCTTGGTGAAAAAGAAGGCATCTTTGCGGAACCAGCTGCTGCAGCTTGTTTGGCTGGATTTATTAAAGCAAGACGTAAAAACATTATAAATAAAGATGATTCTATAGCAGTTATCATTACAGGAAATGGATTAAAAGACACAAAAAATGCATTAAAAGTGATCGGAGAACCAATTCTTTTAGATGCGAATCTAAAAGATTTAATACAATATATAGAAAGAGGAGATAAAAAATGAGTAAAATTCCGTTTGGACCGACTTATGATGAGATGCTAAATCCCACACACATCGATCCTGAAATCAAAAAAGAGGCACTAGAAAAGAAGACGAAAGAATTAGATCCAGTTAATTTATTTAACATTAATTGGAAAGATGAAAACAATCAAGTTCATAAGATTGTTTTGCCAAAAGAGATGACTGGTGTTGACGCCAATATTGTTGTTTTATTAGGGAAGTATTTTCCATCTGGATCACATAAAGTTGGACCAGCATATTCAACATTAATTGAAGGATGTGTTGACCAAAGCATTATTCCTGGTAAACACACGATATTAGGACCCTCTACAGGAAACTTTGGGATAGGGGTATCATATATTTGTAATTTGATGAAGTTTGATTCAATTGTTATTATGCCTGACAACATGAGCAAAGAAAGATATGATAGAATTAAAAGATATGGTGCTAAATTAGATTTAACACCAGGGACTGAATCAGATGTTATCTTAACACTAGAAAAAACATTTGAATTGGCTAAAAACCCGAAAAATAGATCTTTGGCTCAATTTGAGTTGTTACCAAACTATAGATTTCATCGTCACGTAACTGGTAATTCTTGTATTGAAGCTATCAAAGGCATTGGAAATGAAAGAATTGCTTGTTTTGCATCAGCGCCAGGTTCTGCTGGAACTTTAGGTGCAGGTGATCAAATCAAAGATGTTTTTCCAGATGCTAAAATTGCTGCTTTAGAACCTTATGAATGTTCGACATTAATGAATGGAGGACGTGGTCAACATCGTATTGAGGGTATTGGAGATAAAATGATTACCTTGATACATAACGTCGTCAATACTGACTTTATTGTGATGATTAAAGACGAAGAAACAGTTCAAGGTTTAGAAATTATCCATAATGGAACTGAGGTCTTAGTTGAACAAGGTATTGATAGAGATGTTGCAGAGAGTATGACGGATTTGTTTGGACCATCTGGAATTTGTAATATATTAGGAGCTATAAAAATGGCTAAATATTTACATTTAGGTCCAGGAGAAAATGTTGTGACCATTGCGACTGATGGTTATGACCGTTACGATACTGTTTTACAAAACTTACAGAAAAGATATTTAGAAACTGAAGATTTTGTTTTAAGAAGATGGTTTAAAGATATATTCTTAAGTGCTGATACAAAACATATTGCGGATTATAGACCAAAGTCTCAAAAAGATAAATTATTTTTACAAAAAGAAAAAGACTGGTTAAAATTTGGCTATAAAAAAGAATATTTAGATTCAATGAAAAAAATGTCTTTTTGGGATAATGAATACAATAAAGTATTCCATTATGATAAGTTAATTAAAGAAATGAGGAAAGAATAATGGATTTTAAAAGAGTTGTAGAACTCAGTAAGAATTATGAAAAAGGCATGACTAGATTTCTAAGAGATATGATTGCTATACCTAGTGAAAGTTGTGATGAAAAAAGAGTTGTTGAACGCATCAAACGCGAGATGGAAAAAGTAAGTTTCGATGAAGTCAGAATTGATCCTATGGGAAATATCATTGGGAGAATTGGTAATGGTAAACATTTAATTGCGATGGATGCACATATCGATACTGTTGGTGTAGGAGAAATTAAGAACTGGAAATTTGACCCATATCGTGGTTTTGAAGATGATGAAAAAATAGGTGGTCGTGGTGGATCTGATCAAGAAGGTGGCATGGCCTCAATGGTATATGCTGGAAAAATCATTAAAGAATTAGGTTTAGACAAAGATTATACTTTATTAATTACCGGAACAGTTCAAGAAGAAGATTGTGATGGTTTATGTTGGCAATATTTGATTGAACAAGAAAAGATTAAACCTGAATTTGTTGTGATTACAGAACCAACCAACCTTAATATTTACAGAGGTCATCGTGGTAGAATGGAAATTAAAGTTTCAACTTCTGGAATTTCATGCCATGGTAGTGCACCTGAACGTGGCGATAATGCAATTTATAAAATGGCACCAATATTAATGGAACTTGAACAACTAAATCATAAATTATTAGACAATGATTTTTTGGGAAAAGGTACATTAACAGTCAGTGAAATTGGTCATTCATCACCATCAAGATGTGCAGTAGCGGATGGAAGTTGGATTTCTATCGATAGACGTTTAACAGATGGAGAAACTTATAAAAGTGCTATTGAAGAAATTGAGGCATTAGAATCCGTTAAAAAAGCACAAGCAAAAGTTGAAATGTATGATTATAAAAGACCATCTTATACTGGGTTGGTATATCCAACAGAATCATATTTCCCAACTTGGGTATTACCAGAAGACCATGTTGTAACACAGAGTACAGTTAAAGCATATGAATCACTATTTAATAAAAAACCATTGGTTGACAAATGGACTTTTTCTACCAATGCCGTATCAATTATGGGAAGACATGATATTCCATGTATTGGATTTGGACCTGGTAAAGAAGAACAAGCACACGCACCAAACGAAATAACTTTTAAAGATCACTTGGTAAAAGCTTGTGCGATGTATGCAGCAATACCTACAATGTATGTAGATAATGTAAAGGGAGGAAAATAATAATGAAACCAGAATTTAAAGGGAAACACTTCATCACTCTAGATGATTGGAAGAAAAATGAAATTGAAAGGTTATTAGAAGTTTCTAAAATTATGAAACAGAAATTTCATAACAATGAAGACACCACTTTCTTAAAAAACAAATCAGCATTCTTAATGTTCTTTGAACAATCAACAAGAACAAGAAACTCAATGGAAGCTGGGATTGCTCAACTTGGAGGACATGGTAACTATTTAGATACTTCAGGTATGCAAATATCTCATGGTGAAAGTGCAAAAGATACAGCTATAATTCTATCTAGTTATGGACATGGTATTGCTTGTAGAAATTGTTTTTGGAAAATCGGAAACAAATTTTTAAGAGAAATGGCTGAGCATTCAACAGTACCAGTCATGAATTTGCAATGTGATTTATATCATCCAATGCAAGGGTTGGCTGACTTAATGACAATTCAAGAAGTATATCCTAAAACTCAAAATCTTAAAGTTTCAGTTATTTGGGCATATGCAACAACACATAAAAAACCAATATCTGTGCCTTTGACACAAATATTGTTGTTCCCAAGATTTGGTATGGATGTTACATTAGCATATCCTGAGGGCTATGATTTACCTGAATGGGCAATAGTAAAAGCGAAAAAATATGCTAAAGAAAATAATGGAACATTTACCATCACACATAACATAGAAGAAGCATTTAAAGATGCAGACGTTGTTATTCCTAAAAACTGGGGTAGTTGGGTCAATAATCAATCAGATGCAGTCGTTGATGAATTATTAGAATCATACAAATCATGGAAATGTACTGAAGAGATGATGGCTTTGGCTAATAAAAATGTAAAATATATGCATGCTTTACCTGCCGATAGAGGCAATGAAGTGGTAGATTCTGTGATTGACGGAGATCATTCTATTGTATATCAAGAAGCAGAGAATCGTCTTCACACTGCCAAAGCAGTAATGGCAATGACTATGGGAGACAAATAGAAATTATGAGGATTTTTATCGCTATTTTGTTTTCACCTGCGATAAATCATGAAATCTATGATATTATTGAAACAATCAAAGAAAAAAATTATCATGGGCAGTCAACTGTTCATGATAATTTACATTTAACACTACATTATATTGGTGAAACGAAACAAGAAAAATTAAGTGAAATTATTAAGCAACTTAAAGAAATAATAATAAATTCATTCTCAATTCAAACAAAAAATATCGATTATTTTGGAAAAGAAAAAAAGAAAAAGATTCTATATTTGGGTATAGAAAATAATCATGAATTAAAGAAATTGCATAATGAAGTCGTAAAGCAACTTAACAATATTGGTTATATGATTGATGAAGAGACATATATTCCTCATATAACATTAATGAGACGTGTTAAAGTAGAGGATGATGCATTTGATAACTTTGAGTTTAAATCTTTAAAAATTGCAGTTGAAGGCATCAGTGTTATGGAATCAAAAAGAATTGATAATCAATTGGTTTATGAAGAAATAGAGCATATAGATTTAAAAAAATAAGAATGCAGATATTCTGCATTCTTTTCTAGTATAACTCTTTATTTTTGTCTTTATATTCTTTGAAGAGTATCAAACAAACATCTCTTTCTTTTTTCTCTAAATCTAGGATATCTAGGTTATTTCTACCGTTTTCAATGAACTTGTAAATAAAATCATCTCTAAAACCGATTTCATCAGCATCACTTTCTATGCATCCATAAAAAACTTTTTTGATATTAGACCAAATGATAGCGCCTAAACACATTGGGCATGGATAAGCGGTTGTATATAAAGTGCAACCAGATAAATCATGTGAATTAATGGTTTTTGTTGCTTTTCTAATCGCATTCATTTCTGCGTGAGCTGTTGGGTCGTGATCGCCAAGTACTGTGTTTGATGCAATAGAGAGGATTTTTCCGTTTTGATCAATGATGAGTGCTCCAAAAGGTCCTCCAATATCTTGATTCATAGTTTTCCTTGCTTGTTCAATAGCCAAATTCATGAGTTTCCTGTGATTATTATCAGACATACAATCTCCTTTTCTTACTTAAGTACTTATATTATAAGTAAAATTGGTGCGAATGTAAATAACTGATTAAAAATCAATCAAAATAACTGTTAAAATATATCACTAATAATGTAAATATATTTTAGATAAATCAATTGAATGAAAGGGTTTTCTATGGTATTATTTTTATGAGGTGATAAATATGAAGTTAGAAGAGGTAGAAGCGCTTAAACAGGAATTACTCAACAAGAAAAATTCAATGTCTCAAGAAGACATCAAAAAAAGACAAGAAGCTTTTGATACGCTGTATATTTATGAATCTACAAGTTTTGATAATGATGAATTCACTTACGAGGATGTTGAGTTCTTGTTGGAAGATCATTCGCGTGAATTTCCTGATAAAAAGAGGAATAGACGCAAAGCGATTATTAACAACTATCATGCTTTACAAATGATCCATAGATTAGCGTCTAAGAAAATTGCTTTTGATGAAGAAATCGTTAAAGACCTGCATCAAACACTTGTTGATGGAATTATCAACGGTGGTATTTACAGGAGTCGAGATTTATTTATATTGGGTGCTAAACACGTCCCGCCTTCATATTTAAAGATTTATAAGAAAATGGATGACTATTTTGAAAATTTAATAAGTTCTGACTTGAAAAACCTTGAAAGAGCAGCATATGCTCACCTGCAATTTTTAAAGATTTATCCTTTTGTTGACGCGAATGGAAGATTAGCAAGATTGTTATTGAATTATGAATTAGAACTACAAGACTATTTGCCTGTATCAATTTCAAAAGATATTCAAGATGATTATTTTGATGCAATTGATGAGTATAAAATCAACAAAGACATTCAACCATTTATTGATTTCTTAATAAAAATTATAGCCGAAAGAATACAAGAGTATATTAAGGGAGAATAAATTTCTCTCTTTTTATCGGGAAAGGAGTTTCAAATGAAATATGTTAATTATCCATTTGAAGAAACAAAAAGACTTAGTTTCTATTTGGCTACAGAAGAATTTTTAGCTAGACAGTACCCTAAAGATGAATATTTCTTTATGTGGCAAGTGAATCCAACAGTTATTATTGGTAGAAATCAATTAATTGATAATGAAGTGAACATTGAGTATGCAAAAAAACATAATATAGAATTATATAGAAGAAAATCTGGCGGGGGATGTGTGTATGCTGACTTTTCTAATATCATGTTTTCTTTTATTACACCGAACTTTAATAAAGATTTTGTCTTTAAAACGTATTTATCAAGAATTGTGAATATATTAAAAGACCTTGGATTAAATGCATATTTTTCAGGTAGAAACGATATTATGATCGATGATTTAAAAGTATCTGGAAACGCATTTTATCAATTAAACTCCAAATCAGTGGTACATGGAACGATGTTATATAATACCGATCTAGAAGAGATGGTTAAAGCCATTACACCTGATAATGAAAAATTATTATCAAGAGGTATTGACTCTGTTAGAAAGAGAGTGACAAATATTAGAGATCACTTAGATATATCTATTGAAGATTTTAAAGCGTTCATTAAAAAGAATATTGCTGATGAAGATATTACCCTTACCGATGAAGATATCAAACAAATTGAAGAAATAGAAGCAACTTCATATTTAATCGATCAATTTATATTTGGAAAAAACCCAAATTATACAATGATAAAAAAAGGTAAAGTTAAAGCTGGTTTATTTGAAGTCAGTTTAGAATTAAAAAATAATATTATTAAAAAAATGAATATATTAGGCGATTATTTTATCATTAAAGATGAAGATGAACTTGTTAAAACTTTAATTAATAAAGAATATGATAAAGAAACTGTAAAAGCAGCACTAGAAGACATTAATGTTAATGATTATATTTATGAGTTAACAACTGAAGATTTTATAGATTTATTATTCAAATAAAAAAATTATGATATAATATTTTTGAGGTGGAAAATGGAAAACTTAAAAGTTACCCCATTACACGAAGAACACTTGAAACTTAATGCTAAAATGGTTGATTTTGCTGGGTTTCATATGCCAATATCTTATACAAATATTAAAGAAGAACATGAAGCGGTAAGAAATAATGTTGGTATGTTTGATGTGTCACATATGGGAGAAGTATTAATTAAAGGAAAAGATGCAGAAGAGTTTGTAGAATACATTTTTACAAATCATGTAAAAACTTTAAAACAAGGTCAAATCAATTATGGAATGATGTTGTATGAAAATGGCACTGTTGTTGATGATTTACTTGTTTACAAAAAAGCTGATGATCAATTTTTATTGGTTGTTAATGCTAGTAATATTGCCAATGACTATACCCATATTGTTGAACAAACTGAAGGGTTTGATGTGTTTGTAAAAAATATAAGTGATGATTATGCCGAAATTGCTATTCAAGGTCCTAAAACAGAAGTGAAGATTAAAGAGATGCTCGGTATTGATTTAAGTGATTTAAAGTTTTTTAATTTTAAAGAATTTAATTACAATGATCATGATTTATTAATCTCAAGAACTGGTTATACTGGTGAAGATGGTTTTGAGATTTATGGAGATGAATTTGTCATTATTGAATTATGGAATAAATTTATTGAAGAAG
>JAQIBJ010000072.1 GCA_027859085.1 Mycoplasmatota bacterium | reverse complement strand
AAAAACCCAATGTTAGCGGTTTCAGGGATGTGTAATAGTTGACATATCTTTTCTATATGATATTATGACTAAGAAAGTTAACGTGAAAATGCTTTGTAATTATGTTGATATAAACATCTAATTCGTTTGATGTTTTTTTTTATGACTAAACTAGCACGCATTCATTATTTTTGTTGTGCATATGAAAAGGAGAAAAATATGAATCAGATTGAAGTAAGCAATTTATATAAGATTTTTGGCCATCATGCAAAAAAAGCATTAGAATTAAGTAATGATGGTATGACAAAAGAAGAAATCTTAGAAAAAACAGGAAATACGATTGGTGTGAATGATGCATCATTCAATGTCAAGCAGGGAGAAACCTTTGTTGTTATGGGATTGTCTGGTAGTGGAAAAAGTACATTGATCAGAATGTTAAACCGTTTAATTGAACCAACTTATGGTCAAATTAAAGTGAAGGGTGAAGACATCGTCCAAATGGATAAAGAACGCTTAAGACACTTAAGACGTAAACAAATGGGAATGGTATTCCAAAATTTTGGATTATTACCTCATAGAAACGTTGTAAGAAATGTCTATTATGGGTTAGAAATCCAAGGTGTTGATTTAGAAACACGTCGAAAAAAAGCGTATGAAGTTTTAGAACTTGTAGGACTTAAAGGATATGAAGAATCACTTCCAAGTGAATTAAGTGGAGGAATGAAACAACGTGTAGGCTTAGCGCGTGCATTGGTTTCAGATCCTGATATACTTTTGATGGATGAAGCATTTAGTGCGCTAGATCCACTTATTAAGAAGAATATGCAAGATGAACTTATCAAATTACAAATGAAAATGCATAAAACGGTTATTTTTATTACTCATGATTTAGATGAAGCTCTAAAACTTGGAGATCGGATTGCGGTTATGTACAATGGTAAAATAGTTCAAATTGGAACACCGGAACAAATATTAACCAATCCAGAAAATGATTATGTTCGAGCATTTGTTGAAAATGTTGACCGTTCAAAAGTGATTAAAGCCGAGTCAATAATGAAAAAACCACTTGCTGTGATTGAATCAAAAGAAGGTCCAAAAGCTGCTCTTCGTAAAATGGATAAAGAAGAGATATCAAGTGTTTTTGTGACTAATTCAGATGGTGTCTTGAAAGGCATAATTACAGCTATAGATGCAAAAGAACTTATTGATGAAGGTAAACGTTCTATCAAAACAATTATTCAAGATGTGCCTCATACAACGTCGCCAGATACAATCATCGTTGATTTACTTCCAATGGCAACGAAAGCAGAATATCCAATTGCTGTTGTAGATGAACAAAATCATCTTTTAGGTGTTGTAGTTCGTGTCTCTGTTCTTGCAGGGATAAGAGGTAAAAGAGAAGGTGATTCAAATGCTTAATTTCATTAATCTACCAGCCATACCATTTGGTGATTGGTTTGAAACATTCATTGATTTTTTAGTCGATAATTTTAGTGGATTTTTTGATTTTATTAGTTATTTAATTGATAACTTAGTTATTATATTTGAAACTGTTCTAAGCTTTCCACCAAGTTTAGTCCTAGCATTGTTATTTGCAGTGTTAGCGTACTTTGTATCGAATAAGTGGTTGGCTATAGGAACATTCATTGGACTTTTACTGATTGATTCAATTGGATTATGGGACAGCGCCATTGAAACATTAGCACTCGTTTTAGTCTCATCAGTACTTGCATTACTATTAGGAATACCAATTGGTATTGTTGCTGCTAAATATAAAAAGTTTGGTAATAAGATTGTTAGACCAATCTTGGACTTTATGCAGACTATGCCGGCATTCGTATATTTAATACCAGCCGTTATTTTATTTAGCACAGGTAATCCTAGTGGGGTTATTGCAACAATTATTTTTGCAATGCCACCCGTCGTAAGATTAACAAAACTTGGGATTGAACAAGTACCAGCTGAAGTTACCGAAGCTGCCAAATCAATGGGATCAACATCACAACAAATGTTGCTTAAGGTTCAATTGCCTGTTGCAATGCCAACTATTTTAGCAGGGATAAATCAAACCATTATGTTATCATTATCAATGGTTGTTATCGCCTCAATGATTGGTGCAAAAGGACTTGGTGCTGATGTACGGACTGCATTATCCACAGTGAACATTGCAGAAGGATTTGAAGCAGGTATCGCAGTTGTTATCTTAGCAATGGTTTTAGATAGAATGACCCAAGCACTTGGAAAAAACAAGAAAAAAAGCACACAATAGAAAGACTTAAATTATTAGTAATATAACAACAAGATAGATAATAAATTTTATAGGAGGAATTATTATATGAAAAAATTATTTGCATTATTATTAACATTAACATTAGTATTTACTGTAGCAGCATGTACGGATACAAGCGATGACCCTGTTATTGTTGGGATTGATCCTGGAGCAGGAATTATGGCAGCAACAAATGATGCCATTGATGTCTATGGATTAAATTATGAATTAGAAGCATCAAGTGGTCCTGTTATGATGACACAACTTGCACAAGCATATGAAAATGAAGAATTTATTGTTGTTACCGGATGGAAACCACATTATATGTTCGCTGATTATGATCTAAAATTCTTAGAAGATCCAGAAGGTGTATTTGGTGGAGTAGAAAATCTTCATACAATTGCTAGATTAGATATCCGCGATGATTTCCCAGATGTTACAACTTTCTTAGAAAACTTTTATATGTCAAGTTCAGAACTAGGTTCACTAATGGGAGACATCAATGAATTTGGTGATGATATGACAAACTTAGAAATAGCACGTCAATGGATGTCAAGTAATGAAGCGTTATATCAATCATGGTTACCAGAAGGCATTGATGGAACAGATAAGACATTTGACTTATATTATGTAAACTGGGCTGAAGGTGTTGCAATGACTAACTTAGTTGCTGCAATATTAGAAGATGAAGGATTTACTGTTACAATGACAGAAGCTGATCCTGGTATTGTATTTACAACTATTGCACAAGGAGATGCAGATGCATTCTTAGATGGATGGTTACCTGTAACTCATGGTTCATATGAAGAACAATATGGAGATCAATATTTAGACCTTGGATACAATTTTGAAGGTGCACGTATTGGACTTGTTGTACCATCTTATGTAGAAATAGATAGCATTAGCGAATTAAACGATTTGCTAGAATAGTTTAAACTATAATAAAAGCTATATTATAATATAATGCCTTTAAGGTAGATACTATAAATTGAAAATAATCATAAAGATTATGAGTAAAATATAATGGTAGATACCTTAAAGGTGTTTTTTATATCACT
>JAQIBJ010000028.1 GCA_027859085.1 Mycoplasmatota bacterium | reverse complement strand
CCATCTTATTTATTGACAGAGGAAAGACCTTCAAATTTAGCTGGTACTGATTTAGAGAGTTTCTATACGTCTCAATTTGATGTTTGGAACCAAACGATTATTGAAGAATATGAATGGATCAATCAAGCACTAACTTATGTTCAAGGTGAAGAAATTATTTCAAGAGAAATACCGGATGAAGGTATCGCAGTCATCGGCTATTCTAATGGTGTAGAAATAATTGTGAATTATACTAATAATAGTTATAATTATGATGGACAAACTGTTCAACCAATGGACTATTGGGTGAGGGGTGTTTAATATGAAGAAATATTTAAAAAAGATTATGAATACTATAAAAGTATTTATAGGAAAAAATGTATTAACCCCAATAAAAAAATATATTTTCAAACCATTTGTTAGATTTTTCTATATATTATTTCATAATAAATCAATCAATTTAACTGAGATACACATCGTCTTTTTTAATAGATATAAAGTTAAAAGAAACAATCTGGTTTCTCGGGCATTAAAAAAGCATTTATTTAAACCATTAAATAAATTTTTTCATACCAAACCAATTACTATGTCGTATACACATATAGTGCTTTTTGAAAAATATAAATTAAAAAGAACCAATAAACGAAGACAAGCTTTAACAGGGTTAAGTTTTATTTTCCTCTGGATTGTTGGATATTTGATTTTTTCACTCTATCCAGTATTTAATAGTTTTTACTTAAGTTTTTTTAAAGTAAGACAAGCTGTTGATGGTATTAGTACAGATCCTGTGTTGTTTAATAATTATCGAGCAGCGTTTTTATCAGACACTAACTTTGTTGAGATATTGATTAATTATTCATTGTCAATGTTATTAAATGTACCTGTAACCATTGTGTTTGCATTAATTATTGCGCTTTTAATCAATCAAAACATTCGAGGGAAAGGGATTTGGAGAACCATCTTTTTCTTACCTGTTATTATTGCATCAGGTCCGGTGATTGGCGAATTAATGAATCAAGGTGCGACCACTTTACCTTCCATTGAGAATTATCAATTTATCGACTTAATTGTAAATAATGTCGGTTCATTTTTAGCGGATCCAATCCAAGCATTATTTGATCAAATTTTGTTTGTTTTATGGTTTGCTGGAATACAAATATTGATATTTTTGGCTGGATTACAAAAAATAGACAAATCTATCTATGAAGCGTCAATGATTGATGGCGCAAGCCCATGGGAAGCATTTTGGAAAATTACATTACCATCAATCAAACCATTGATTACCATATCTATTATCTATACTGTTGTTTCAATGAGTGTGTTTAGTTTGAATCCGGTAACAGTATATATTAGAGGTAAATATTTAGGTATATCAACTGACGCGTTAACAACTGGTTATGGATATACAGCAACTTTATCATGGATTTATTTTGTCGTCATGGTTCTAATCATTCTCATTTTCGTAGGTGCTCTAAATATTAGAGGAAGGAAGGCGAAGTAATATGAATAGACTCTCTAATATTAAAAGTAAAATTATTGGTTTCACAAAGAAAGATAAAGGACATACAAAGTCTAAATTAAGACGCTTTCTATTTGGGATGAAATTTATTGATGGTTTTGTCTTTAAAGTTTCAATTTATACAATGTTGATTGGACTCGGGTATATTTATTTATATCCTATGATGTATATGTTGTCTTATAGTTTTATGACAATGAATGATATCATTGATGTTTCTGTCAATTGGGTACCTTCTAAAATCACTTTTGAAAATTATCGAATTGTTTGGGAAGCAATCAATTATCCAAAAGCACTAATGGATGCTGTAATTTTGGCAGGATTGCCTGCGCTTTCAGCCACCTTTTCTAGTGCGTTAATCGGATATGGATTTGCAAAATTCGATTTTCCTTTTAAAAAGATTTTGATGACATTGATGATTTTAACATTCATCATTCCACCACAAATCACCATGATACCGACCATTAGAATGTATGCTGATTATAATTTAATTGGATCAATCATGTCATTTATTTATCCTGCCATTCTTGGACAAGGATTTAATGGTGCAATTTATATTTTGATTTTTTATTCATTCTTTAAAATGATACCAAATAGTTTGATGGAATCAGCGCAATTAGATGGTGCAGGACCAATGAAAATTTTTACTAAGATTGCAATTCCACTTGCTGTGCCAGCCATCATAATTGTTTTCTTATTTAGTTTTGTATGGTATTATAATGAAACATATTTATCAGGTTTATTCTTAAGAGGAAGTGACATGTTAACACTACCTTTAAGAGTTGAACAGTTCATGGTAAATTATGCAAGTAATTATCCAGAGGGATCTAGTGCAAGAGAATTAATGCAATCAGCGAAATTAGCTGGAAACATATTAGCGATTTTGCCTTTACTTATTTTGTTTTTCTTTACTCAAAAATATTTTGTTGAGGCAATTGACAGAACAGGAATTACAGGAGAATAGATATGAAGAAAATTATAGGATTAGTGATATTTCTGTTGCTTTTTGTAACAGTTTTAGGTTGTCAAGATGTTATAACAACTGAAGTTAATACTGATATAACAACAGAAGAAACAACCACAGATGAAATAACCACAGATGAAATAACCACAGAAGAAACAACAACAGAAACGCCAACAACAGAAACGCCAACAACAGAAATGCCAACAACATCTGATCCATACGATAATCGTGGTTTGGTTGCTGAAGAGTGTCAAAGCATTGATAACCTCGATGAATGGCAACCAGTATGGTGTGATGAGTTTGACGTTGATGGATTACCAAGTTCTGATCACTGGGCATATGATGTCGGTGGTGACGGTTGGGGAAATGGTGAACTACAGTATTATACTGATAGCGACTTAGATAATGCTTTCGTTCAAGATGGCATTTTAAACATACAAGCAATCAAAGAACAATATGATGA
>JAQIBJ010000024.1 GCA_027859085.1 Mycoplasmatota bacterium | reverse complement strand
CTTCTTCAATAGTCTTGCTAAAAACGTTGATGACTTTTCCATTCTTAAGAACGAGGTCAGCCTGTTCATCCCCTCTAGCAATACGAATTAATCGTTGTTTATCCAATATAAAACCTCCTTAACTTTTCATAATAAAATCTTTTATCAAATTCAATGCAACTTGTTTTCTATATTCTTTATTTGATCGTTGATCATCAATTGGTTTGATAAATGAATTGTAATCTTCTATAATCAACTCAATATTATTTTTTAATTCACCGATACTTTGTCCAATGTATTTAGATTCAATATCTTCTTTTCTAAGAACTGTCATATATACAGCACCTAGCGCCATTCTTAAATCTTTCACTTCATTGTCCTCAATACGAATCGCACCAACAAATGATAGCTTAGAAATAGCATCACTTAGTCTAGGCGCAACTTTCTTAAATACAAAACGAGAAAAATCATACTTAGGTATCATCACCTCAGTAATCATTTCATTCGATTTTAAATCAATTTTTCTGACACCTTGAATAAAATCTTTGATTTTAACAATTCTTGTATTGTCAACGCTTTGACATTTAATTGATGCGTCAAGCACATATAAACCAACTAATGAATCACCTGCTGGCGAAGCATTTGCAATATTCCCAGCAAGTGTTGCTGTATGTCTAATTCCAGGGCCAGCCATTTCATGAATAATATTTTTTAATATTTTTGGTGCATTTTCACTTTTCAATATGGTTTCTAATCTCGTTGTTGCTCCTATATAAACGTTGTCCTCATCTTCTTTGATGTAATCTAATTCATTAATCAAATTGATATAAACAACATTGTCTTTATAACCAATAGGCATGCCTGTATGAGATCTGTTTTGTATTAACATATCTGTCCCTCCAGCAACTATTCTAAATTTGCCAGAGTTCAATGTCTTTAAAGCATCTTCTAAGGTTTTGGCTATATGAGACTCTACCATAGTCCATCACCATCCTTAGCAGCCAATTTTACCGATTTAATGATTAAATTATATCCTGTACAACGACATAAATTCCCAGATAACCCGATTTTTATTTCATAGTCATTTGGACGTGGTTTTGTATTTAAAAGACTCTGAGTTGCAATAATCATACCCGGTGTACAAAAGCCACACTGAACACCACCTGCTGTTGCAAATGAGTCTTTAATCACTTGGTATTCTTTTGTTTTAGAAAAGCCTTCAATAGTCACTATATCTTGCCCATCAACATTGGCTAAAGGTACAGAACATGAATTCACAATTTGCTTATTTAATAGTACTGAACAAGCACCACATTCACCTTCACCACAACCTTCTTTTGAACCTGTTAATTTGAAGTCTTCTCTTAAGACATCTAATAATCTTCTATTAGGATCTGTATTTAAAGTTTGTTCTTTACCATTTAATTTAAATTTTATCTCAGTCATTATTCATCAACTCCATAATATATTCAGGTGTAACAGGTATTTTATAGATATTTTTATTGATGGCACTTTCTATCGCTTTTGCAACAGCTGCAGGTCCACCAATTAGTGGTAGTTCTCCAACACCTTTTGCACCATATGGACCATATGCGTATGGATTATCAAATAAATATGTTTCCATTTCACCCATATCCATAGCAGTGGGAATAATATAGTCAGTCATATTTTTTTGCATAATTTTTCCGTCTTTATGATTCATGACTTCTAAATACCCATAAGCAAGCCCTTGTGCCAATCCACCATCTGCTTGACCTAAAACGATTTTTTCGTCAATTGCTTTTCCAACATCATAAACTGACCAAGATTTTTTTATATACACTTGATAAGTCACTGGATCGACTTCAACTTCGACGATATTCACACCCCATGAATAAGCAGGATATGCATCACCAATAAAGTGTAATTCATCATATTTGATATAATCAGGTTGTTCATATTCTTTTTCTACAGTAAAAGTGACTTCTTTCCATCTACTCTTCATTTCTTTTGCAGCCCTTGCTAATAAACCTCCAACAATCATCATTGTTCGAGAGGCTACTGTCGGACCTGAATCCGGAACAAAATCAGTATCAGGATTGTTAAATACGACTTCTTCTATGTCTAATTCAAGCATATGTGCAATAAGTTTTCTAAAAGTTGTTTTAATGCCTTGACCCATATCAACAGCAGCCACTAAAATATGCACTTTACCATCTTTAGTTTTCTTTAATCTCACTTTTGCTTTGATAATGTTTTTTTCTCCAGAACCAGTAAATCCGCATCCGTGGAAGAACAAACTCATACCTATGCCTTTAAAATTACCTTTTTGACTATATTGTTTTATTTTATTTTTATAGTCTGATTCATCAATGACTTTTTTTATCATGTTAGGCATTAAAACAGGTTCTCTAAACAATCCGTTTGTTGATGTTCTATCACCTTGCTTGACCAAAAGATTTTCTCTAAATTCTAAAGGATCAAAATTTAATGATTTAGCAATGTGTTCTATAAACATATCAACTGCAAAAAACATCTGTGGTGCACCAAACCCTCTAAAAGCCCCATTTGGAACCGTATTTGTTCGATATACATCACCACTGACATCTAAATGATCAATGGTATATGCACCTGAAACCGCTAATAATGCTCTCGATAAAACAACACCACTAAGACCTATTGTCGCACCTGCATCAATTGAAACATGTGCTTTCAAACCAATAATCTGATTGTTTTTTATCGCTGCCTTGAAAACGGTTTTTGAAGGATGTCTTTTCGTTGTTACCAACATATCTTCTTCGCGTTCAAAAATTAATTTAATTGGTTTCTTTATTTTTTTAACAGCAACTGCAAGTTGACAACCAATCAAAGACGGATACTCCTCTTTTCCTCCAAAGGCACCACCTACATTGGCTTGAATCACACGAACATTTTCGTCTTTCTCACCCAAAGCTTGGATCACTGCGTTTTTAACATAATATGGACATTGTATTGATCCTACCAATGTTGTTTTATCACCTTCTGGATATCCAATAAAACCTTGAGGTTCAATATAGGCTTGTTCTTGATAACCTGTCTCATATGTGTGTTCAATTATTTCATCAGCATCATCAAATATTCTATTGCCGTGTCCTTTATCAAAATGATAATCAATCACACTATCTGTCCATGCAAATATAGGTTTTTCTTCTTTATAAGTGATTTTAATATGCTCTATTATATCAACCAATACACTTTTTTCTGGTCCAATAACCAGCATAATTGGTTCATATAAATAACTTATGTTTTTCTCTGTAAACACAGGCCAATCTTCAAATATCATTTTGATAATATTTTTACCTTGAACATCTTTATGATTGACAATAAAATACCCCTTTGGTAAATCTGGGTATTCTATATTTACTATCTCGCCTTTAGCGATACTTGATCTTTTTGTCATGGCATAAAGCATGCCATCCATTGTATAATCAGCAACATATTTAGCTTTTCCCGATATCTTTTCTTCGTTATCGACTTTGTTTATTGACTTAGAGATATCTTTCATTTAATCACCTATTTTCTTCGAAACTAATGGCACCAGTCGGACATTTTGCGATACATAATCCACATTCAAAACATTTCTCAGGATTAAACGTAATTTTATCTTTAAAATCAATTGCAAAATAAGGACATATTTTTTCACATAACATACATTCTATACATTTTTCTTCATCTAAAACTGGTAAACTTCTTTTATATAAAACATGACTTTTAAGACTTGTTTCAATAACTTCTTCAATACTATTAAATCCATATTTTTCTAAAGTCTTTGGTAAATCATTAATAATCTTAGAGTAAAGTGTTTTACCCATTAATAATGCACTAGATAACATTTGAACAGCACTCGCACCAGCCAATAAAAATTCGATGACATCTTCAGCTGTTTTAATGCCACCAACGCCGATAACAGTTAGTGAAGGTTCCGCTTGTTTGATTTTATAGACAGTTGCTAAAGCAATCGGTTTGATTGCAGGGCCACTGGTCCATACAAATCCTTTTTCATTACCATAAATAATTTCTCTTTGTGCGATGTCAATTTTCATCGTTGGTCCCAATGAATTAATAGCTACCACGCCATTTGCGCCAGCTTCTTTAATGGCTTTAGCAAATCCTTCAGGATCTGGAATGTGTGGGCTTATTTTCATATAAATTGGTTTTTCTGTGTGAGATCTAATCATTTTTACTGTTTCTTTAATGACATTTAAATCAGTCCCAACATAATGAGTCGATATTTCAAAGGCATCCGCAAACTGATTAAACTTAGGAACCAAGAAAGCCATATCTTCTTTTGAATAACCTAAACTCACAATTAATGGACGATCTTTATTTTCCATAAACTTCGGTAAAAAATCATTCATCCAGGTTTCATAATGGTGTTCGCTCCACAATTCTGAATTCATGATAAATTGTTTATCACCATAAATACAAGGTTTTGGTATATGTGGCAATTCCTTTGAAATTGTTTTTGTAACAATGCCTCCACAATCCTGTTCAACTAAAAAATTAAGTTTTTCTATATCTCCGTTTAATGGTCCAGCAGCTGGCATTAAAGGATTTTTAAAAGTCATTCCATCAAAACTCGTTTTTAAATCCAAAATTTTTACCTTCTTTCTTTAAAATATTCCATAACTTCATTGATTGTCTATTTGCTTCTTCAATATCTTCTTTATGTGCATAATTTAATGTAAATTGATCAACTAATAGTTGGCCTTTAGCAAATACTTTTTCAGGTTTAAATCCTGGAAAAATACCATAAAACATATGACCAAAAACATTTGTTTCATCCATTGGTGTATATGGTTTATAAGGAACAACTAAAAGATCCGCATTTGCATTCTCTTCAATTTTTCCTAATTGTGTTGATAATTGTTCATTAGTGTATTCATATGTATTGATGATTAATTGTTTTAAATCATCCAACCCAAAGGCAGTTGGTGATTCATTCTTTAAATGTGTTAGATACAATGTATTCATGTATTCAAATGGTTGAGATGGTGTTAAACCATCATTGCCAATAATGACACGAATACCTTTATCCATAAATCTTTTTATATTTGATATTCCAACTGCATTATTCAAATTAGACGTTGGATTAATCGCGATGGTCGCTTTTCTTTCTTTGATAATGTCCATTTCATCTTCATTAATGTGAGTACAATGGACCAACAGCGACTTATCATTAATCAAATGATATTTATCTAATCTTTCTACAACACGCATTTGATAATTCTTTAAACATTCATCTTCATCCATTTGACTTTCAGCAACGTGAATATGTATCCCAAATCCATTTAAACTATCTTTAATCTGATTTAAACTATCATCTGATAATGAAAGTGAAGCATGCATTCCAAACAATCCGGAAGTATCTTCACTATGGTTATTAGATATGAAGTTCATATTTTCTTTGATTGCTTCAGATACATCAAAGCGATCACTGGTTTCAAATGCCAAAATCGCTCTTAAACCTAAATCCTCTACCAATGCTTTTTTTATCATTTTTAAACTATCTTTAACCACAAAACTAGCATGATGATCAATCAATGTCGTTGTACCATTCATCAATTGATCAATGCCGCCCATTAATGCAGAATAATATATCATATCTAAATCCAAAAAGTGATCTATTTTCCACCACATTTGTTTTAATATATCAAGAAAGTTTTTTGGATTAAAAGCTAAACTTGCACCTCTAGCAAAGGTTGAGTATAAATGTGTATGTCCACTCACAAATCCAGGAATAATGAGTTTATTGAAACAATTAATCTCAATAACACCTTTCCTTTTTTGGTAGTCATCCATTTTTCCAACTTTTTTTATTTTTTGATCAAACACAATATATCCATCTTCAATATATTGTTTGTAATCATAGATGTTTGCATGAATCAATGCATACATGATTTATAACTCCTTTCCAAAAGGTTCTAATAATTTTCCATTCTTTATTACATAATTGCCTCTTAATAAAGAGTGAACCAAATAACCATTTCTTTTACGTCCCATGTATAAACTATGGTCGGTTTTTCCATGATGGGAATCTATCACAGAATCTTCTAAATGATAAATTACTAAATTAGCTAAATTGCCTTCTAGAATAGCGCCTTGATTCTTAAGTTTTTGATATAACTTAGTGATATTTTTTGACATTCTATTAATGACATCTTTTCCGAAAAGAGAATACATTATGTCAAAGGAAAACTCGATACCACCAATACCTAGAGGCATTTCTACCAAAGGTAAATTAATTTTATCATCTTTGTTAAAAGCACAATGATCAGTGCCTATTGAATAAATGTCATTAAAATGTCTTCTCAACAATTTTCTTTCTTCTCTTGTTCTTAAAGGTGGTGCTAATGTATATAAATATCCATCTTCTTTTTCTAAATAATTATTAGTGAATAAAAAATAATGTGGACAACTTTCAATAAAAAATTTCTTGTTTAAAATATCTCCAAAACTACTTTTTAGTTTTTCTAAAGTTTTTCCAGAACTTAAATGAACCATATAAAGATAGCCACCATATTCTTTTACATATGCAGCCAATTTTACTGCTTCTTTTTCTTCAGCAATTGAAGGTCTTGATTTAAGTAAATCATTGTAATTGAATTTTTTGTTTAAATATATTAAATCATCATCTTCAATATGTGCCAATAATAAAAATTGGTATTTTTCCGATAATTTTAATAATTCAATGATATCCTTGTCATAAGTACGTCTATTTGAATCTGAGTAAGTTGTAAATAACTTTAGTGAATGGATGTTTAACGACAACATTTTTTTTACAAATTCTTCTAAGTCGCACTGAGGATTTTTAATGGTCGCATGGAAAAAGTAATCTACATAACTTTTTTCAACATCTTTTTTTCTTTTTTCATATGCTTTTTCTAAATCTTCAGGATTATCAACAGGATCAAGAAAATCAATATAAGTTGAAATAGCACCATATGCAGCTTGTCTACTTCCAGCATAAAAGTCATCTCTTGAATGAATATCTCCTAAATCTAAATCAAAATGTACATGCGGATCAATTAAGCCAGGTAAGACTAAATCATTATTTGCGTCTATTATTTCTTTTGCGGACAAATAATCATCTGATATTTTAATAATTTTTTCATCATTGATATAAATATTTGACTTAGTAAAAGTATCATCAAGCCAAACTTTTCCGTTTATTATCGCTTTTTCATACATTTAATCACCTATAATTTCGTAATTTTTTATTGAAAACTTTTCCAATACTTTTTCTAATAAATCTTCTCTTACAACAATGCATAAATCTATATTTAATAATAACAATTTCTTTAGAATTGAATAAAAGCCCTTTTCACTTAGTTCTAATAAACTTATTTCATCTAAGAAAATTGGAGACACTTTTTGTTGAATCATTTTTTCAATTTCTTTTTCAACATATTCAATTGCAGATGCCAACATATAATAAGGACCAATCACATACTTAATATCAGAAATCCCATTGTAAAAGTCATCACGAATGATGTAAGGCGTGGTTTCCTTTGTTGATAGTTTTACAAGGTCGTAACTATGAACCAAATTGTCTATCATATGCTTTTTTGCAATAAAACCATCGCCTAACAAAGTATCTTCGTAATATACTTGTAATCTAGTTGATTTATAACTGTTAATTTTACCAGTAACAATCTTCACCATCTAGAATATCCCTCATATGTTTGTGTCCTGTTTTGCCATAAGATATTGCTAAAATTTCAGCACTAATCGAAATTGCAATTTCCTCTGGCGTCATCCCACCAATATCTAAACCAATTGGAGAATAGAAGAAACTTAAATCAATATCTTTTCCAAAAGTTTCGTAAGTAGATTTTAAATAAGACCTAATTTTATCTGGTGAACATAACATGCCTAAATAATTAGGTTTAATTTGTTTTTCTAATATCTTATTAATGACATGATAATCATGTTTATGACTCGGTGTGCAAACAATAATATAATCGCCGTCATTTATGGTATCTATGTCGACATATCCACTAAAAGATTCATTAACCAATACATCGGCACCTACAAATTTATCAATAATGCCTTTGCGTTCGTCTACAACAGTCACATGATAGTTCATGGTTTTCAATACATTAACCAAAGCCTGACCTACATGACCACCACCGAAAATAAAGATGGTACCCTTTGGTCCAATATATTCATAAAACAACGTCACAACGCCACCACAAACCATAGGTAAAGTTTTAGATTCTGGTCTAATTTTACCTTCATCTAATACATATGTTTCTAAGAGATTAGCTCTTGTTTTTAAAAGTTCTTTCGCTTTTTTTTGTGCATAATACTCGATTGCCCCACCGCCGACAGTACCAATACTTTTACCATCTTCAAGTACAATCATTTTCTTTCCAACCTCAACAGGGCCAGCGCCTTCTTTTCTAACCGCTGTAACTGCCATCATTGTTTTATTTTTCTGTTTGAATTCACTTATGAGTTTGAAAATATCCATTTGTTTGCCTAAAACTTAATTAAAGTAAATACAACCGCTAATACAAGTGTTACAGCTGAAACTAAAGGATGAATTTGTATACGGTCTATTTTGTTTATTGATTTTAACTTGCTTAAACCTACAACCAATGCAATCGCAAGAAGTCCAGAAAGGAAACCATCAATAGCAGTGAATGTAAATATTGATTCAAATGATTCTAAACGGAACGATAAAAATCCAGTTGCATAGTAATTCATAACAAGATAACCCATAACGCCTAAGCGCCACCCAACACTCGTAATCATAACCCCTGATACTTTGGCGATGTTATTGTCAGATTCCAACATAGGAATAACTGCAAATACCAATAAACTTTGTAAGAACATCGAAATCATAGGATTGATTGTTTTAGCCGCTGGTAACATTGGTAATAATAAGTTGGTTGATTTAATCATGATCGCAATCATACCAACATAGAATATAGCTTTTCTTGATCCAATACTTTTATAAGCACGATACAATACAAAAATAACGATTGGAAACATTAATGTTCCTGATATTAACATTGGTAAAAAATGTAATACATAACCAAGTGTTGCTTCAATAACGCCCCAAAGCGCTCCAAAAAATATAATTTTTACTAAGACTTCTAATTTATTATTTTCCATTTTCTATCTCCCATTTCTTTTCTAAAATTTTTTCTGCTGTAATTGGTAATGATTTAATTCTAATGCCAAAAGCATTTTCTACTGCATTTGCGATGGCGGCTGGTGGTGTATCTATTCCGATCTCTCCAACAGATTTAGCACCGAATGGTCCGCTCTCTTCATAACTTTCTACAAATTCAGTTGTTAATTTTTTAATGTCTAGTCTGGTTGGTATTTTATAATTCAATAAATCACTAGAAATTAACTTTCCTTTTTTAGTGTATTTAACATCTTCAAACATTGCCATACCAAGTCCTTGAACTATCGCCCCATCAACTTGGCCTTTAGCAAGCATTGGATTAATGGTGGTTCCACAATCCACAACACTTACATAATTTATAACTTCCATTTCTGCGGTTTCTTTATCAATTTCTAATTCAACAAATCCCGCCATAAATGGTGGTGGTGATTTTGGGCCAACATAACTTGAGGTCACTTGCAATTGCTTTTGAGCTTCTGAGTATGTGATTTCATTTGAAAAGTCAATTAAAGACATTTCTTTGTCATCATATTTAAAAGTCACACCATCAAACTCTATGTCTTCTCTATCGCATTTGAATATTCTAGCCATTTCATCAAGCATCATATCTTTCAGTTCACTAGCCGCTCTTAAAACTGCGTTTCCTGAAACAAACGTTGTACTTGAAGCATAAGCGCCAACATCAAACGGCGTTAAATCAGTATCGGAAGAATAAATGACAACTTTATCCACAGATGTCATTAATACTTCTGCAGCAATTTGAGTCAGTACCGTATCACTACCCTGACCAATTTCAGTCGCACCAACCATTAAATTATAAAATCCATCATCGTTTAATTTAATACTGGCACTACCCATATCAATTAATGGAATTCCACTACCTTGCATAGCAATGGCCATACCAACAGAACGAATCTTATCACCTTTGTCAACGAATGGATAAATATCATCCCAATGTATGAGTTCTTTTCCTCTAGAAACACATTCTTCTAGTTTACAGGTTTCCATGTTCATTGGTGTACCTTCAGTACCCTCACCCATGATTGCAAATATAGGAGATGTTTCATTTTCTTTCATCATATTTAATTGTCTAAATTTTATCGGGTCCATATTCATTTTCTTACATAAGATATCAACGGCTGATTCTAAAGCAAAGTTACCTTGAATCGCACCATATCCTCTAAAAGCCCCTGCAGATACATGATTTGTATAAACAACATCACCGTAAAATCTTACTGCATCTACTTTATTGTATAAAGGCAATACCTTTGAACCCGCAACCATGTAAACCGTTAATGCATGTTCTCCATAAGCACCTGTATCAGATAATATGTGGGCATCTATTGCTTTTAACATTCCGTTTTCATCTGCACCAAGACTTATTTCTAATTTCATTGGATGTCTTGTATATGAAGATTCAAAAACTTCTTTTCTTGTGTAAATCATTTTAGCTGCTTTACCAGTTTTATAAGTCACATAAGCAACCAACATCTCACCATGAATTGCTTGTTTTCCACCAAATCCTCCACCGACTCTAGGTTTTATTACTCTGATTTTTGAAAGTGGAATCTCTAGTGTTTGAGAAATAATGCGTCTCATATGAAATGGTGTTTGAGTTGCACTGAAAATAATCAATCGTTCTTGATAATCCATTCTTGCATTCACCGTATGTGGTTCTAACATCACATGTGCTTGTGCTTGTGTATAAAACGTTTCATTAACCGTATGTTTACAGCCTTTTAAAACTTCTTTAACATCACCAATTTCCATATGATAACTCGCTGCTTTATTTCTTTTTGGTTCAAATCCAATAGGAAACATCTCATGAATGTCATCTTCTGGATGAACCAATACTTTATTATCTAATGCTGTTTCAAAATCTAAAACAGGTTCTAATACTTCATATTCAACCTCAATTAAATCTAAAGCGTCTTGACAAACTGACTCATTTAAACCAACAACTGCCAAAACTTCGTCACCAACATATCTAACATATTCATCTAAGACGAATTTATCGTAAGGTGAAGGTTCTGGATAGCCTTGACCAGCTCTTGTAAACGCTTTTCGTTTAAAATCTTTATAGGTCAAAACCATTTCAATCCCTGGCAATGCTTTTGCAGATTTGTCATCAATCTTCTTGATTTTCGCAAAGGCATGAGGTGATCGCAATACTTTAACAATCAAAGAATCGTTTTCCGCAAAATCATCGGTATACGCTTTTCTACCTTTCATAATTCCTAACCCATCAACAGATGGTATTTTATGATTTACAACTTTCATGATTGATCACCCAAATATTTCTTTATAGCATCGTGTTGAGCAACATAACCAGTGCACCTGCATAAATTGCCAACCAAATATTGATTAATTTCTTCATCGGTTGCTTTAGGATTTTCTAGTTTCAATGAATAGACTGTTAATGCCATTGAAGGATTACAGAATCCACATTGGTCTGCGCCTTCATCACCAAAATGTCTTCCCAATTTGTCGGCTTCTTCTTGAATACCTTCCACAGTGATAATCTCATGTCCATCAGCTTTGACCGCTAATAAAGAACATGAAGGCACGGGTTTATTATCCAACAAAACAGTACATACACCACACCCAGTGTTGTCACAGCCTCTTCTTACGCTTGTGTAATGAGTGCGTCTTAATACATCTAACAAATATTCATTTGGTTCAACTTCAAATACTTTTTCTTTTTGATTAACGTTGAGTTTTATTTTCATTCTATCACCTGTCTAATTCCTCGTTTTAGATAAGTTTTTACCAAAACTTCTCTATACGATTGACTCGCCCTTAAATTACTTGATAAATTTAATTCATTTAATGCAATTATAACGGCTTCTTTAATCACTTCTTCAGTAACTTCACTGGTTTCATTTAAGTAAGACATTGTCTCTTTACAAAGCATTGCCATTCCCGGTTGTGAACCAACAGAAATCATAAAAGAATCATCATAAACAATCGCGATATTAATCATTGAAAAATCTAGGGCAGTATGAGCCACTCTTTTAAAAAACGACTTTCTATTCTGTTTCTTAATTTTGATGTGTGTCAAAACATCTCTTTCAAGACCTCTAGTATTCATAAAATCTTCAATATTCATTTCACCTCTATGATGAAAATATAATTTACAATCCATCACCAATAAAACTGGTAGTATATCCGAAAAAGAAAATTTACCCATAATACTACCACCAATAGATGCTAGATTTCTAATAGTAACTCCCATTATTTTTGATATAGCCAATGACAGTAAACCATGGTCTAAATCATTGACCACAGAATTCATTTCTAAATCTCTTAATGAAGTCATTGCACCAATTTCTATAAAATCTTTTTCTTCTTTGATATAGTTTAAAGATAAATGATCTAACGAAATCAGTTTATTAACCTCTTTCACAGATAATTTTAACCAAGCACCACCAGCTATAATCTGATTTTTCTTGTCTTGGTTTAGTAATTGATACGCTTTTTCAACATGATCAACAACTACATATTCATTCACGTTCAAAATATCACTCCTTTTCCCTTAATTTGTTTACATCTTCTGAAGTATCTAAATCAAATAAAATACCAGAATTGTTTACATTTATAATTTCAAAATCATATTGATTTCTAAATGACTTTAAATCCGTTAATTGCGTGTTTAAAATTTTATCTTTAAATGAATAATCAAAATATATAGGATGGCCTAATTTAAAAGAAAAGCTAGGCACACGTATCGCTTGTGTGCCCAGCTTCATTTTATGATATACTTCACTATCAACCAAAGGATAATCTCCAGGAATAATGAAAAAATTATTTTGGACATACTGAACACCATGCTTGATAGATGAAAACATACCTTGAGCATAGTTTGGGTTATAAGTCACATGAATGTCGTCTAGATCTTTAACAAGTTGAATGATTTCATCATGATAAAAGCCCGTCACTAAATAAACATTTTCACACGCTGCTTGCATTTGCTTAATTGTGTGAATAATGACCGGTTTGTTTTTAAATATAATATTCATTTTGTTTTGCCCGAGACGAGATGAATACCCGCCAGCAAGAATAATTCCGTCCGTCATAAAAACCCCTTTAATAAGAATAAAATTTAAGTTGTTCATCAAATTCTTTAAGTATCATTATACCATATTTAAAAAGACCATTCTATTCATTTTTTAAAAATCGCTATAAAAAGTAAAAAAAAACCAATAAGAATTATCTTATTGGTCTGAATGTTTATCTTGAAACAAGGTCATATGCATTCTTAACGACTTTATAAATAATTTCTTTTGGCAAGTCACCATAGTTATTTGCTTTAAACCATAGCTCTTCTCTTGTTGATTTATTTTTAGAAATCGTTGGATACTTAATAATCAAGCGAATACCTTCTTCTAATTCGTATCGAAAAGCCATTCGATAATAATCTCCATAATTCATTAACACTAAAAAAGGTAACCTAGATACATAGAACGTAACCTTTTCTTCATCCATCTTTGTAATAACATCAGGAAACTCTTTAACATGTTGAACTAGTTTATCAAATGTTGGATTCAATGGTTTAAACATTTTAGGTTTTTCAATATAATATTCAATTGAATTTGGTTTGTTCCTTTGTTTATTTTGTTTCGAAAACTCAGGATCAACATTAACAGGTTGATATAGGTTTTCATTTGGTTCTATTTTATTCGATTTTGAAGATATTTGAAGATTTTCTGTCATGATAATTTCATCAAGTTCTTCTTGTTCATCATAAGCTTCAAATTTGCTTTTTTCATTATGTTTTAAAACAACGATGATATGGATAATGTATATGACTAATACAACAGGTAGGATAAATGCCATATATTTAGCGCTCATACCAAAGTAGTCATCAGCTCTATAGGTTTTAAATGCATAGGCTAACGCACCAAATGCCCCAGCAAAAACTGTAAATAGAATAAAGTAAAAAATTCTTCCGCCTTTTCTTACTTTTCTAAATGATCTAATAAATATGTGTGAGAGAATTAAACTTAACAATATTAAGCCTACTCCCGCTAAAAGATATATTGAATAAATGTTGCTAATACCGATTCCTTGAGCAAAATCAGTATCTGTATAAACCATATACGATAAGTGAATTAAAAAAGCGAGACAATATGCAATAATTGGTGCTGTCGCTGCATAAGCACTTAATCGTGATACCTTTTGATTGTTCTTGAATTCTTTATTCGAAATTAATAGAAAAATTAAACTAAAAAAGAAAATAAAAACAAATATTCCTAACTTGATTTTAAATTCATTATTCCTTAAAGTCGTAAGAAAACTAAGCTGTAAACCCCAAACATTAAAGTTATTCCATGGAATAGCTACTAATGATATAAGTAACACTGATATAAAGATATATACATTACCAAAAAACTTCTTCATACATTCACCCCTCAATATATTAAATTATATAACTAAAATGGTGGTGTGTCAATAATACACACAATTTTTGTAGCATTTATGATTGAATTCATTCTATAACACATCTATAAAGTAAATCAATTGCATATACCTGTATATTTTTGTATAATAAACCTAGGAACAAATATGATGTTTTTAATAAACATGATAAAGGAGGTTTGTCATGCAAGTCTTAAAAGAAAGCGTTAGAGAAGCCATAGTACAAAGTGCTGTGTCAGAGTTTTTCCAAAAAGATTATCAAAGTGCAAACATGAGAGACATCGCTCACAATGCTAACATTACTGTCGGTAATATTTATAGATACTATAAGAACAAGAAAGAATTGTTTGATACTGTATTAGCACCTGCTGAAAAAGCCATTGATTTGCTATCAGATTTCGATCTACATACTTCTAATAAATTAATACAATCCAAAGAAGATTTAGACCAACTCATTCGGTATGTTATGAATGTCATTGGCCCATACACAAAAGAAATATTTATTATGATATTTAATTCGTCTGGTACACATCATCAAAGATTAAGAAGTCAAATAGAAAATCTAATTATTCTTAAAGTCACCAAATACTACCCAGGGAAATTTACAAGAAGTTTTCTAGAAGTGATTTCAAAAAGTTTTGTAGAAGGTGTATTTTTCATCTTCAAGAACAACATCATGAATGAACAGAAAATACAGACACTATTATCTGAATTAGTTGTATTCTACTTTAAAAATTTAAACAATAGAATGTTCGATCAAACATACTAATTTTTCCAAACTAAAAGACCAAAATTATTGGTCTTTTTTTTGCATTTTTTCTAATGTTAAAATATCTGTTTTTCCAATTGGTGTTTTAGGCAATTCTTCTATTTCTTCTATTTCTTTTGGTACAGCATATATACTTATATTATCTTTAATGATTTTTTTGATTTCTTCAAAAGATAATTTATGTCTTGTGTCTTTCCAAACAACAAATAACTTTACGACATTGCCTTTTTCTTCATCAGGAATAGATATAGCTGCAACTTCACTTATCTGTTCATAATCCATTAATAAATTCTCTATTTCAGCTGGTAATACCGGAATACCAAGTACCTTAATAATTCTTTTAAGTCTTTGTTTAAAATGAATATAGCCTTCTTCATCTATAAAGCCTAGATCTCCGGTTTTAACCCAAGTTTTTTCTTGATAATTAAAAAATGTATCAAGAGTTGCTTTTTCATCATTTAGATATCCATTCATCACTGTCAGTCCAGTTACGATGATTTCGCCATTTTTATTTGCTGGTAATATTTTATCTGATTCTAAGTCTTTAATTAATATTTCTATACCAGGCAATGCTTTTCCCACAGATTCTTGATTATGTTCTTTAATGGTATTTACACAACAAACTGTCACCACTTCTGTCAAACCATAGCCTTCTAACAATCTTGCTGATGAACCATTATCTATCATCTGTTGGTCAAATCGTTTTTTTAGATCGGAACTAACATAATCCCCACCAATAAAAGCTTGATCTATGTATTTCATTTTTTCTGAATTAATACCAGGTTGTTTCAATAAACTTTCAAATAATGAAGGTACACCAATGACATAATTAATTTGATTTTTACCAATTAATTTTATAGCTTCTTGAGGGTCAAATTTAGGCATTAAAGTATTCACACCACCATTGATTAACATTGCGTGGATACCCATACATAATCCAAACCCATGAAACATTGGTAGAACAGCCAGCATATGTTTGTCTTCAAAATCATCAACACCCATGATATAACTGGTTTGTGATGCTAAATAATTAATCGCTTGATGTGATAATTCAATGGTCTTAGGTTCGCCTGAAGTTCCACCACTATGCAAATATACAGCTGTAGAAAGTGGATTAATATTAGTCACATTATTAACGTGTTTAATATACATTGAAGAGAATGTTCTAAGTTGACTATTATATTCTATATTCTTTATTTTTTTTCTATTGAGAAATTTATACAAAGTTTTTAAAACAAATCCAAATTGATCAACAGGATTGACTAAAAACATCGTTATATTTTTATCCTCTAAAAGTTCTTTATAATGCTCATAAAAAGTGTCCATCACTACAATTGTTTTACTGTTCGTTTCTTTCATGTGTTTATTCATTTGTTTTATAGGTGTAATTGGATGTACCATATGACATTTTAACCCAAGTTTAGAACTTGCGTAAAAACCAAAAACAGCTTCAAAAACATTTGGAATAGCAAAAGTAATACTATCACCTTTTGATAAACCAAATTCTGTAAGACCGCCCGAAAGAAAATCAATTTTAGTCATCAGCTGATCATAAGTCAAATACTTGCCTCTAAATAAAAGCGCATTTCTATTGTTATGGAGTAATGCAGTTTTAACAAGTGCCTGATAAAGCGTTAAATTTACTTTCATAATATGTGTTCTCCTTTATTTAAAATCGATAGCCGAAAATATAAGCAAAAATTGAAACAAATAATAAAACCAATGGTTGATGTAATACATAGATGTATAAAGAATACTTACCAGCTACCCTAAATATATTTCTCGGTGAAATATCAACTTGAGGAACAAGTGAAACTCTGTTTTTATAAAAAGTAGTCCCTACAACTGTCCCAATTAAGATAATACCTAAATAAGGGAATATACCAAAGTGATCAGCCCCATAGCTACCTAAACCTAAAACAATCTTCGGTAAATTAGCAAATGATAAACTCACCGCCGGTGGTGTAAATAACCCTAATATAAATGAAAATGTAAGAATCAACATTCCTAATAATAAAATGACAATTTCGTTTTTAATAACTTTACGAATAAGAACGGTTAATAACGTATTAATCGCAAACATATGAATTACACCGAAAATAATCAATACTCCAAAATTAAGAAAAAGATCAATCAAAAATGTTACCAAGGTAATTACCGCTGCAACAATTACTAATTTTATTCCTCTTCTAAAATTATCTTTACTAAATGTAAAACTAATACCAGAAATCAAAAGGAATAGTAAAACAAAAAACTCTCTACCAATGAGCCTAAGAGTTGAGTTCCAATATTCAATACCTAAATTATTCAGCCAATTAAACAAAGCGTGATTCACTGAATAAAAATTTGAAAAGTAACCTCTAAGATAAGCGAAATCAAACATTAAATGATCAAAAACCATCATTAATATAGCAAATCCTCTTAAAAAGTCCAATTCCCATATTCTTTTTTTTTCAATTTTATTTTCCATAGTTTAGTCTCTCTCTATAAAGTAAGATATAATAATTAAAACAAATGCCAACCATGAATATGCCCATAAATCAAAAAAGTAACCCAATGAAAAGAAAAGTACAATTGAAACAAAAGGCATCACATAGTAGAATTTAAAATGGTCTGGTGATTGTTTAATGATTTCATAAACTGGAATCACTAACAAAATCATCCAGGCATAAGCCCATATATTAAATATAATACCAAAAATAAGATAAAATGTCGCTAAAAATAAAATCAAAAACCAATCAAAGACAGTTTCTTTAGAAAATTTAATGATACTATCTTCTCCAAAACTAATAAAAGCGACAGAAGGGATCAACAATCCAAAGAAAGCATAACCCCATGAACTTGTTAAATACGGTAAAACAATACCAATAATCATAGAAACAAATAAAGAAGCCTCAAATATAATGAGTCGCTTAATTTTTTTCTCATGCAAAGATGCAATCATTGGTACCAATAAGAATACAACCCAAGCTCTACTCCATAAATGAAAATAATTACCAAGACCAATATATAAAATCACAGCTAAGAATGGACTTAAAGCAAATAAAAATGAAATGATACCTTTTCTTCGGTAATGCGTAAATACCCCAATCACTGGCAATAACATAAAGATTAACCAAGTCGGGTGCCATATATGATAATAAAATCCAACAAAGAAATAACTTAATATAATTCCAAAAGGAATCAAGGCTAAGATACCAGCAAGAAAATCATCATGAAAAACTGAAAAAACTAAAAACAAAAGCGGAACAATAATGATGATCAACCAACCAGGATGCCATAAATCAAATCCGAATCCTAATACCAAATATGACATTAAACTCACAAAAGGCGCAAGGGCAATAATAGTTGAAATTTCTTTTTCTTCATATTCTTTCAATTTTAAATCATATTTTATTATTATATTTTCTACTTCTTCTTCAACAGGTAATAAATCCTCATCGTTATTATTGTTAAGTTTTTCTTCATATTCATTTAATATTTCATTCAATAAATCATTGTTTATATGATGGTCAAGTAATCGCTCTTTAAGTGCTTTTATATAAGTCTTCATTATTACCTTGTATAATTAATTTGTATTAAATTAACTATAGCTTCCTTTCTTTTAAGTTTTTATATAATCTCCTATAATGAAGTTACAAACGTTGTGGAGTGTGTCATGTTTTCCCTACACTTCG
>JAQIBJ010000027.1 GCA_027859085.1 Mycoplasmatota bacterium | reverse complement strand
AAAGGTAAGCCCAATGCCGTATGGATAGGGTCTAAAGGTCGGAACACGCCTAAGCGAACTTACTTGTTTATGAGTTAGTTTTCGTTTGAATGAGTAATCTGCAAGATTACTTTTGTTCTTTTAAATCGTTATAATCAATTTCAAGAATATCTACAATGAAATCTAGGAAAATGACAGCTTCACTTATAAAATCAAGTGCATCATTATAAACATTACTTTCTGTGAGATAAGACGTAGGATTTGATGGAAAACTATCTGAATTATAAGTACCAGTTGATGCATCGCCACTAACAGTCATACTTGCTGTATTTGAGAGATATTGAATGGAAAATGAATAACTTACATCCCAATCTTCATCAATAATGACAACTTCGTGTTTAGTTTGGTTATCTGATGCATCATCATCGATTAATTCTTTCTTAAATGTGAAATCATTGAAGTTAAATGTGTATATTAACCATGAGTATTCTTCTAATGTACAAACATTATTATCACATATAAATTCATAATTACTTTCTAACGCTGCCATAATTTCATCAGCTGGATTGGTTTCTTCTGTCCACTTAGCATAAACAGTCATATCATTATCTGGATAAACAGTAATGTTAAAAGGTATTGTCAACGATTCATCTACAAACCACCCTCCAAATACATATCCAGGTCTTATTGGATCATCTGGCATTGTGAAGGAATTCCCTGGTATACTACTTAACGTATTAACAGTAGTAGCACCAGAAACATTTTCAAAATAAATAGTCACCCACTCAATAGTCGTTGCTTCAGTTGTTGTTGGTATGGTTGTTGGTTGCTCAGTTGTAGGAACCTCAGTAGTTGTTGGCACAGAAGTAGTCGTTTCAGTTGTTGTAGGAATTTCTGTAGTTTCTTCTGATGTCTGTTCAGAAGTTGTTGCTTCAGTTGTATTGGGTAAATCCGTAGTAATCTCTAGATCAGTCGTCACAATTTCATTCGTTTCCTTACTGGAAGTAATGTTTGTTGTGTTTAATGAGATGTCTGCGTTGTTACAAGCACCCATAAATACTATTAACCCATAGATAAACAATGTTTTTATTGCCTTCGTCATAAATATATTCCCCCTGTCTTTTTAAAATTACACCACAAGTATATTTGTTTGTTGGTAAAATTTTTAAAATTTATAGAAATTCTAGAGAGAATTAATTGCTTAAACCTTATATTTTGGTATAATACTTGCGAAAAGGATGAGTATATGGAAAAATTAGAATTAATTGCAACAACGACTTTTGGACTTGAAGCAATTGTAAAAAGAGAATTAGAAGATTTAAACTTTGAAATCAAAGAAGTAGAAAATGGAAAGGTGACCTTTTATAGTGACCATAAAGGGATTGCTAAAGCCAATCTTTGGTTAAGATGTGCAGATAGAGTTTTGTGGAAATTTGGAGAGTTTAAAGCGATTTCCTTTGATGAATTATTTGATAAAACACTTGCTTTACCATGGTCAAACTTTATTCCTAAAGATGGTAAATTTACAGTCTTGGGACAATCAGTTAAATCAAAGTTATTTAGTATTTCTGATTCACAAGCCATTGTAAAAAAAGCAATTGTTGAAAACTTGAAAGAAAAATATAATATACCTTGGTTTCACGAAACGGGTGCTGAATACACAGTTAAAGTGTCTTTGTTAAATGATATTGCGACTCTAACCATTGATACATCTGGTGAATCACTTCACAAAAGAGGTTATAGAGTGAGTCCTGTAACTGCACCAATCAAAGAAACACTGGCTGCTGCAATGGTTAAATTAAGTTATTGGGGACCCGATAGAATATTACAAGATCCTTTTTGTGGGTCAGGTACCATATTAATTGAAGCTGCAATGATTGGAAGAAACATCGCACCAGGTCTTCAAAGAGATTTTGCTTCAAAACATTGGGACTTTTTAGAAGAAGGTATATGGAGAGACACCATCAGAGAAGCTTATCAAGCAATTGATTATGATAAACAAATGGATATCAGAGGCTCTGATTTAGATGGGCCAAGTGTTAAATCAGCAATTGAAAATGCTGATGAAGCTGGTGTTTTAGATACAATTGAATTTGAACATAGCAACTTTAAATATGCTAAATACGAAGGCGATTATGGAATTTTTATTACCAATCCGCCTTATGGTAGTCGTTTGTCAGCTGGTGAAGATTTAACGGATATGTATGAAGAAATGAAAAAAATCTTTAGACGTTTGAAAACGTGGTCAAAATATGTGATTACCGATGAAGAAAAATTAGAAACGTATTTAAAAGCAAATGCAGATAGAAAAAGAATTTTATTCAATGGACGCATTAAAACAACTTATTTTCAGTTTTATGGTCCTAGACCAAATGAAAAGGGACAAAATTAATTGTCCCTATTTTTATGGAGTAAATTATGTGCTGTTTGATCAATGAGTATTGCCCCAATCGGTGCAGTTAAAAAGATTGATAAAACGGAGATTGCTAATATTAATTCTCCTCCAGGTATCCCAAGTGATAAAGGAATCGCCCCGATTGCTGCTTGAACTGTTGCTTTTGGAATATAGGAAAAACAAATAAATGTTTTTTCTTTAAAATCAAATTTGGTTCGAGTGATGCTTATAATAACACCAAACATTCTAAAAACCAATCCAGAAAGAACCAATACAATAGCAAGTAAACCAATGGTTGTGAATAGAGTAATATCAACGGCTGCGCCAATTAATACAAACAACATCATTTCAGCAATCACCCATATCTTAGAAAATTTAGATGTTAAACGGTTCGCTAAAACAGGATAAAGGGCTAAAACAGTTATTCCCAGAGTGATGATTGCAAGTAAACCTGATATTGGGAGATAATCTTCTAAAACAATAAATAAGAATGATATTGAAAATAAAATCATTACTTTTAAGGTGTCTCTTAAATGTATTTTCTTAAAGAGATATACCAATAACACACCAATGAATAAACCGGAAAGAATACCTAAAATAAGTGACACAGGTAATAAAAACAATTGTCCTACTTCAAAGCTATTGGTTTCATAAATTTGTAAGAAAATTGTAAATATAACAATCACAAATATATCATCAATGGATGAAGATGCAAGTATTAACTGAGGAATTTTATGTTCAGTGCCAAGTTTCTTTTCTATCAAAGCAATCATTCTAGGAACGATAACTGCTGGTGACACTGCAGCGATGACTGAACCAAGAATAAATCCTTCGATACTCGTGATATTAAATAATAAGGGTGCCAAGACACCAATTAATATTATTTCGAATATAGCGGGTAAAAAACTAAGCATAATTGCTGGTCTTCCAACTGCTTTTAAATCATTAATGTCTAAAGATAGACCGGCTCTTATTAATATAACAACCAAAGCAATTTTTCTAAGATCCGCTGAGATATTTAAGATATCTTCACTAATTAAATCAAGTACAAAAGGTCCCAAAATAATACCAGTGATTATAAAAGCCAATAAACCAGGTAGATTTAACTTATCAAATATGGCAAACAAAGAAATGCTTAATACAATAATTAAAGCTAAACTTAAAAACATATTGATTAACTTAGGTAAAGATTAAACAAACGTTCAATTTTAGCAAAATCTATAAATCTTGATTCTCTTAATATTTCTTTAGATTCAGAGAAAACAATAATGGTTGGAACCGTAAAAACCAAATGTTGACCTTGAAAGATTTCAACATCTTCTAAATAGAGTTGATAAGCTGGGATAGTAGGATAATCTTCCATGAAATGTTTTAACTTTTCTGTCAATGGTTTACAAACATTACAAGTTTTAGTCTTGGCGATAACGACCATTAATTCTTGATTGATTAAGTTTTGTAATTCGTCATAATTTTTTATTGTTTGCATATTTCACCTCATTATTTTTTACATATTTATATTATACAATAAATATGATGAAAGTTATAGAGGAATATTCTATAAACTTCTTGACATATGTCAACTATGTTTTTATAATATAATTGAGGTGTATAATATGGCAAGACCGAATAAACCAAGAGTGATTTGTGGTTTACCAGAATATCAGATGTTTGGCCCCAAGGGAAAAAAAGCGAGTCAACTAGAAAAAATCACATTACTAATTGATGAATATGAAATTTTTAGACTAATGGATGATTTGAATTTAACTCAAGAAGAAACCGCTAAACAAGTTGGTGTTGCAAGAACGACCGTTCAAAGAATCTACATGAATGCTAGAAAGAAAATCGCAGATGCAATTGTTAATGGTAAAATACTAATAATAGAAGGTGAAGATTTTGTCATATGTGATGATAACTGTGATGAATGTTTGGCGCCTTTAAGAAAAAATAGAAGAAATAGTCATGGAGGAAAAGAATGAAAGTTGCTTTAAGTACAAAGAACAATATGATTACAGAGCATTTTGGTCATTGTGATTTTTTTGTAATTTATGAAGTTGAGGATAACGTTATTCAAGGATCTCATTTGATTAAAAACCCACCACACCAAAAAGGATATTTACCTAAGTTTTTAAAAGGTCAGGGTATTGATGTTGTCATTGCCGGCGGTATTGGCACGATGGCGATTAATGGTTTAAAAGACTTAGGCATTAATTGTTATATTAATGTTAAAGGAGAAGCCTCGGAAGTTATTGAAAGGTATATCAATAACCAACTCAATCACGGGGGAGAACCTTGTACTGATCACCATTAAAAAAAGAAATTTTTTTATATCAAGTGTTTGACGCAGCTAACTCATTGTGTTATAATATAATTAAGAATTTTTAATAAATATTAGGAGGAATTAACAATGGAAGAACAAGTAAAAGAATATAATAAAATGCCTTTAATAGGCGATGCAGCACCAAATTTTAAAGCAACAACCACACAAGGAAAAATTAACTTCCCAGAAGATTATAATGGAAAATGGGTGATTCTTTTTTCTCATCCTGCAGACTTCACACCAGTTTGTACAACTGAATTTATGACTTTTACAAGAATGCAAGATGAGTTTAAAGAACTAAATACTGAACTGATAGGACTTTCAGTTGATTCACTATATTCTCATATTGCTTGGTTAAGAAAGATTAATGAATTAGAGTGGAACGGCATGAAAGATTTAGATGTCACATTTCCACTGATTGAAGACATTAAAATGGAAGTGGCCAATAAGTATGGAATGATTCAACCAAATCAATCTTCAACTCAAGCTGTTAGGGCCGTATTTGTGATTGATCCTTTAGGGGTTATAAGAACAATTCTTTATTACCCACTATCAACTGGTAGAAACTTTGATGAGATTAAACGCATTATTCAAGCGCTTCAAAAAGCTGACAAGGATGGAGTCGCTACACCAGCTGATTGGAGACCAGGAGATGATGTGATTGTTCCAACTGCTGGATCTTGTGGTACAGCTAAAGAAAGAATGGATTCAAAAGATGATGATACTTATTGCTTAGATTGGTTTATGTGTTTCAAAAAAGAAAAATAAATATCTTAATAAAAAAAAGATTGGAAATTTCCAATCTTTTTAACTTACTAATGTAATTGTAATTTTTACTGGATTATGGTCACTGTATTTAAAATCTTCATCAAGTGTTTCAATACCATTGACATTGATATTATCTGAAACAATAAAACCATCTATTAAATAGTACTGATTATTTTCGGGATTTTCAATATCATAAGGTTGATGCAACAAACGACATGTAGGAATGAGTACATCAGTTACTAATTGAAATTGGTTTTCATTAAACCATTCGGGATCTAATGGAAATGCTTCCCATAAATCATTGCTGTTTAATTCGTAAAGTGGGTTGTATTCATAATCATCTTGATTAGTAAATGATGATAAAGCACTTGGAAAACTTTGGTTAAAATCTCCACCGACCAATACATAATTTCCTTTTTCTTTTTCTTCAAGCATAATTTCCTGAAGTTTCTCTGATTCTAGTTTTCGCATGGAACCATCATCATATGCTGATAAATGAACATTGATAACAACCAATTCTGATTCACTATTATCAATAGGATGTCTAGTGACTAGTAATGCTCTTTTTAGATTGGCGAGTCTCACTGGCCAAGGAAAACTTCCTGGTAATTGAATTCTATTGGCATCACTCGTTTCAAACGAACTAAAAGTTGCTATTCCAGAATTCACTTTTCCCATCATCTGACTAGGGTTTAAAGGGAATGGGACAAATATTGAGCGATAATTATAAGCTAAGCTAGACGATAAACCTAACGTTTCATGAAAAATTTCATATTGGTTAATATTGTATGAACGATTTGAATCCACATCAATTTCTTGGAGTAAATAAATGTCTGAGTTTTCTCTTAGAAGAATGCTCTTTATGCCTTCGATATTATCTTCAACTTCAGCTATTGTATCCATTCTTGCTTTTGAGCCGCCATCCATCACAAAATCCTCTGTTTGGCTAAGAGACGCATAACCGATATTAAAAGACAACACAGTGAAAGAAGTATCAGTACTGATTTGGGAATAATCTTTATCATCATCATTAATCGTTAATTCTGTGACATTTTCTGGTTTGAACTCAAATAAATGTAGAGTCAGTACAAACCCCATGATGAATACAATAAAAACTGTCGAAATAATAAGTACTATTTTAAATGCTTTTTTCATGATTACCTCTCTTTAATTCATTATTATATATTAAAATGACTCATTTATAAATACATTTTTATTAATTAATGACTTTCATTTTATTTTCTTAATCAAATAGTGTATAATTTTAATGATTAAAGAGGTGTTAGGATGAATTATCTATTAATAGGAAAAATCACTGGGTTTAAAGGCCTGAAAGGTGAAATGAAAGTAAAAGCTTTGTCTGGGTTTATGATTGAGCGATTACCAGTTGGCAAAAAAATTTATATTGAAATCAATGATGAATATCAAACCTTTCATGTAGAATCATATCATGAAAAACAAAAAACGCCATTATTGGAGTTGAAAGGTTATAATGATATTAACAAAATGCAAAAATTTAATAAAGCACACATATATGTTGATGCAGATGAAGAAATCATGATTGAAGAAAATGCATATCATGAGAATGAACTCATCGGTTTAAAAGTCTATCAAAACAAAGCATATAAAGGTGACGTTGTGGATATTAGAAATTATCCTAAGGATGACTACTTAGTTGTTGAAACAGAAAATGGCAACGTTTTAATTCCTTTTAGAGATGAATTTATTAAAGAGATGGATGATGAGTCAATTGAAATAGTTGATTTGGAGGGATTGTTTTGAAAATAACAATTTTATCTTTATTTCCTGAAATGATTACACCTATTTTAAGTGCTTCAATATTAAAAAGAGCAGTTGAAAATAACAGTGTAGAGTTTAACATAGTTAACTTTAGAGATTTTTCTCAGAACAAACATCAAACAGTTGATGATACACCTTATGGTGGTGGTGCTGGTATGGTTTTGGCTGTTGAACCTATTTTTTATGCGCTAGAAAGTATTGAAGGATACAAGGATGCTCATAAGATATTGTTATCACCGCAAGGAAAAACCTATCAACAAGAAAAAGCGAAATCACTATTAAATCATGAACATATTATTTTAATTTGTGGTCATTATGAAGGTTTTGATGATCGTATAAGAAGTTTGGTTGATGAAGAAATATCAATTGGAGATTATGTTATGACGGGCGGTGAAATCGCCGCAATGGCCATTGTTGATTCAGTTGTAAGAATGTTGCCAGAAGTATTAGGTGATGAAGAATCATATATTAATGATTCATTTTATGATGGATTATTGGATTATCCTCAATATACAAAACCAAGAGAATTTAAGGGAATGAAAGTTCCCGATGTATTGTTAAGTGGACATCATAAAAACATTGAAGAGTGGCGATTAAAAGAAAAAATTGAACGTACTAAAATAAGAAGACCGGATCTTTATGATAAATATATAAAAGATAACAATAATCAATAAAAAATGTTTGATTTTAGCATGAGGTTGTGCTATAATCGTAATGCTGAAAAGAATTCATAGCCCTTTGTTCCGCTGGCACTCCAAGAACCGAGGAAATCAAAAAAAGGAGTTGACCAAAATGTCGCAGCAATTAATCAAAGATATTACACAAGAATATCTAAAAACTGACTTACCAGAATTTCGTCCAGGAGATACTTTAGTAGTCGCTATTAAGATTACTGAGGGAAATCGTGAACGTGTTCAGATGTTTGAAGGTTTATGCATCAAAAAACAAGGTGGAGGCGTTAGTGAAACTTTCACAGTAAGAAAAATTTCTTACGGTGTTGGTGTTGAAAAAACGTTTTTAGTTCATTCACCAGTGATTGAAAGCATTACTGTTAAACGTCGTGGTAAAGTTAGAAGAGCTTACCTAGGCTATATTCGTGGATTATCTACGAAAAAAGCAAGAATCAAAGAAAGACGATAAAAAAAAGGACAAATTTTGAAGTCACTGAAAAAGTCTATGAGAAATCATAGGTTTTTTTTATGAAGAAATTTGAGTTATCCACAAATTGCATTAAAAACGCTATATTTGGCTATATCTAGCACTTAAATATATAAAATATGGTATAATATATATGTAGGCGGTGGTATTATGTTAAAAGCACAAACACAAATGAGTTTGAGTAAATATTCTGAACTTTATGATGTTTTAGTTCCTGAAGATAACGAATTAAGACAAATCAATGAACTAATTGATTTTGAATTTGTTTACGAAGAACTTAAGGATAAGTATAGTGCCACCATGGGTAGAGGTGCCGTTGATCCTATTATGATGTTTAAATATTTACTATTAAAGGCAATGTATCCAACAAGTGATGTTGGCCTTGTTAAACGTGCTTTTACGGATATGTCATATAAATATTTCTTAGGTCTTAATCCCGAAGACCCTGTCATTGAATCATCTACTCTAACGAAGTTTAGAAGAAATAGATTAAAGGACACAGATATATTAGATTTACTTATTGGGAAAACTGTTTCTATCGCTAAAGAACACGGCCTTTTAAAGAGTAAAACTATTATTGTTGATTCTACTCATTCAAATGCTAGATATAATCAAAAGTCACCACTTCAAGCACTTCAAAAATTATCTAAGATATTACGTAAAAATGTCTATAAGATTGATAAATCTATGAAAGATAAATTACCAAATAAACCAAGTAATGGTTTATTAGAATCGGAAATGGCATATACTAAAAAACTTTGTAATATACTTCGCAAAGATGAACGTTTAATGTTTTATGGACATGTTAGAGAAGGTGTTGATTATTTAGATGAAGTGATTGATGATCACATGTATGAACTAAGTCTTTCTAAAGATGAAGACGCTAAAGTAGGCCATAAAAATGCTGACACACATTTCTTTGGATATAAAACTCATATCGCTATGAGTGATGAAAGAATCATCACTGCTGCGACAGTAACTTCTGGTGAGAAACATGACGGTAAAGAATTAGAGGCTCTAGTTAAAAAGTCTAGAGACGCTGGTATAGAAGTGGAGGAAGTAATCGCTGATGCTGCTTACTCTGAATCAAATAATATAGAACTTGCGAACACAGATGATAATTTTAAGTTGTATTCAAGGTTAAGCCGTACTGTAAGTGAAGGACCTAAACGCAAAATAGAAGGTTTCTTCTATAATAAAGACGCCGGTATGTATGTGTGCCCAAAAGGCCATATGGGTATTCGTAAAGTTGTGAATGGTAAAAAGAAGCACAAAGAAGAAGGTAAGACTATGGTTGAAACTTACTTCTTCGATATTGAGAGATGTAAGATTTGTCCTCTTAAAGGAACTTGTTATAAAGAAGGAGCCGATTCAAAAACGTACTCTGTTTCTATTAAATCAAATATCCACAAAAAGCACATGGAATTTCAAGAGACAGATGAATTCAAATTAAAGGTTAAAGCTCGATATAAAATTGAAGCTAAAAATGCAGAACTTAAAAATGCCCATGCATTCGGCCAAGCCGATGCGCATGGTATTTTAGGTATGAATCTTCAAGCCGCAACGACGATATTCGTAGTGAATATCAAAAGAATTATGAAACTAATGAAGTAATATTCATTGTTTCTTTTCATTTTTAACAAAAAATCACTAAAAAAGAGATAAATCTCTCAATGAGTTTTTATCTCTTTTCTTAGTGTGCCGGGCATGGCACTAATCTAACTGGTGAAAGTCCAGTCGGCGGTATTTATCGCCAACCGTAGTGAAGCGCAAGGTATCTATCGCGAGGTAGAACTGGAGGAAGCGTGTAGC
>JAQIBJ010000041.1 GCA_027859085.1 Mycoplasmatota bacterium | reverse complement strand
ATTTATAAAGAAGGTTTATATGTGGGTTATAGAGCTTATAATAAATTACAAATCAAACCATTGTTTGATTTCGGTTACGGATTATCATATACATCTTTTGAATACAGTGATTTTAAAATCAAAAACGATTCAAAAAAACAATTGATTAAAGTTGATTTAAAAGTAACGAATACTGGTAAATACATGGGTAAAGAAATTGTTCAGATTTATGTGACAAAAGAAGACAGTTTAATCTATAGACCAATAAGTGAATTAAAGGCATTTGATAAATTAACTTTAAAACCAGAAGAAACAAAACCATTATCACTAATTATTTCCTATGATGATTTGGAAATATATCAAAAAGGATTTAAACTAGAAGCGGGTGATTATACGATTAGTATTGGCGCTTCATCAAGCGATATTAAACATCAAAAGATTATTTCAATAAAATCTGAGGATGCAATCATTGATGATGGATTAGAGGTCTATAAGAATTTTACAAAAGATACATTCATCAGTGATAGAGAGTATGAAAATCTTTTAGAACATGATATACCAGATTATCCATCGATAAAACCATATACTTTAAATTCAACAATCGGTGAAATTAGAAAAACTTTTATTGGTGAAAAGATTTATAAGATTATGTATAAAAGAATGTCACATATGATTGACTCCGAAGAGAATGATACGACTAGAAAGATGATTGAAAAATCAATTAAAGAAATGCCTTTTAGATCGTTGGTTGTCTTTAGCGGGGGAGACCTTAGTTTAAGAAAAGCCAAAGGCATGTTAGATTTAATGAATAAAAGATTTATAAGAGGATTATATAGAATTATTTTTGGTTAACAAGGAGATACACAATGAAGTTTGAAAAAGTTAAAATTGTTGAAGGTATGTTAAAATAAACATTTTTGAAAGGATATTCTATGTTTAAAAAATTTATTGTTTTATTGTTATTATTGTTTGTTTCTACAGGATTGATGGTTTCAGTCAACGCTGATGTAGGCCCTAAACCAACAACAGTGGTGGAAATTATTGGGTTTGATGAATCCTATTATTTTGATATTCTATTTAAAGTTAATGAATCAGATGTGAGCGTATTGACTGAAGATGAAATCCAAGAACAAATAGAGTACGATTATTATCGCGATGATTTTCCTGATGAACTCAATGGATTTCAAGATGGTGAAGGTTATGCATCTTATACGTTGTATAGAGATATGCCACATAATATTGATTTGCTAGAAACAAATAAGTTTCTTCTAGGTTACTTTGCACCGCCTAATCAATTTAAAATTGTTTTAGTAATAGAAACTGGAGAAATGATTATATCTAATGTTGTCAATACAACTTTGTTTAATGCAGAAGTGACTTTTGATTTAAGTGATTTTTCTTTACAAGAAGCAGAGAGTGAAGTGATTGATGGTATACCTGTATATCAAATAGATAATCCTAGCCCACAAGAAAGTATTCCTTGGGGAGAAATTATTTTACAAATCATTGTTGCGGTCGTTCTAACATTGGTCATTGAAATTTTCATTTTATTTGTGTTTGGATATAATCAAAAATCTACATATAAATTAGTAATCTATGTCAATTTGGTGACACAGTTTGTTTTCCATACAGCTTTAATTGGAATGACTCTATTTGCTAGTTTCTTTGGATTTGTCTTTATCTTTATTGTTGGCGAATTGATTGTATTAACAATTGAAATTATCATTTATAGAATTTATTTAAAAGAAAAATCAAAAACAATGGCTACACTTTATGCAATATTTGCAAATATAATAAGTTTAATCTTTGGAACCTTGTTGTTAACCTATATAATGGGAATACTTATTTAAAGTTTCAATAAAATTGACATAAGAAAAACGATTAGCGAACTAATCGTTTTTTTTTATCCAATTGCAAATTTTAATGTTGCTATACAAACGACTTTTCCATTCACTGTTGCAACACCTTCAGCAATGCCTAAGGCTCCTCTTTTTTTAACCACTTTTGATTCTAGAACCAGTTGGTCACCTGGAACGACTTTTTGTTTAAACTTACATTTATCAATACCCGCAAAATAAACGATTTTATCTTTATGTTCATCTAATGTTAGTATTGTGACTGCGCCGGCTTGTGCCAATGCTTCAACAATTAATACCCCCGGCATGACATGTTCTTGGGGAAAATGTCCTGTAAAGAAATGTTCATTAACGGTAACGTTTTTAATGGCCTTTGCACTAACCCCTGGTTCTATCTCAATGATTCTATCAATCAATAGAAAAGGATATCGATGCGGTAAAATTTCTTGTATTTGGTTACTATTTAATTCCATTACTTTCCTCCTTGAACTTTTTAAAGACTATCGTTGCATTATGTCCACCAAAACCTAAACTATTGCTTAACGCATAATTGATGGTTTTCTCAACACCTTTACCTAAAGTATAATTTAAATCACATAGTGGGTCAAGGGTTTCGGTATTAATGGTTGGTGGTACAAAATTATTTTTAACAGCCATTAATGTGAATAACGCTTCAACAGCACCGGAAGCACCTAATAAATGACCTGTCATTGATTTTGTACTGGATATATTAAGTTTATATGCATGTTCTTTAAAAGCGTTTTTAATCGCTAATGTTTCGATTTCATCATTTAATTTAGTTGAGGTACCATGAGCGTTAATATAATCAATATCTGTTAAGTTGATATCACCATCTTCTAAAGCAAACAACATACAATCTCTTGCACCTTTTCCTTCAGGATCAGGGCTAGTGATATGATGAGCATCAGAAGTAGATGCATAACCAACAAGTTCACCATAAATCTTAGCACCTCTTGCTTTTGCATGTTCATAAGATTCTAAAATTAAAGTTGCGGCACCTTCACCCATCACAAATCCACTACGGTTTATATCAAAAGGAATACTGGCTTTATTTTTATCATTACCCTTATGCAAAGCTTGCATTACTGAGAAACCCCAGATACCTAATTTAATGACTGTGGCTTCAGCACCACCAGTAATGATTGTATCCAAATATCCATCACGAATCGCTCTAAATGCTTCACCAATTGTATTGGTTCCACTTGCACAAGCAGTAACATGAGATAGTGATGGTCCATGAATTCCATATTTTATGGCAACATTTGCAGCTGCTAAATTCATAATAGCGCTTGGGATGAAATAAGGACTAATTCTGTTAAAACCTCTTTCATTCGCACGATTGTTTTGATCTGATATGGTTTCTAAGCCACCAATACCACTACCATAATAAACACCAGTTCTGTGTGTGTCTAATTTAGAAAAGTCTAAGCCTGAATCAGCGACAGCTTCATCAGTCGCAATCATTGCGACTTGTGCAAAACGATCCATTTTCTTTAATTCTTTCACACCAAATTTTTCTTTAAAATCAAAGTCTTTAATTTCAGCAGCCAAAGTCACAACATCATTTGATGCATCATAAAAAGTAATGGTATCAATACCGTTCTTACCATTTTTAGCATTTTCCCAAGTTGATTTGGCATCATTGCCAATTGGCGTAATGGCGCCAATTCCTGTGACTACGACTCTTTGTCTTTTTAAAGGTTTCATTAAATCATACCTCCGTTAACACTAATCGTTTGTCCTGTGATATACCTTGCTTTATCACTGGCAAGAAAGACACAAAGATCTGCGATGTCTTCAGGTTGACCTAAACGATTTAATGGTATTTGTTTTAAGTAATA
>JAQIBJ010000083.1 GCA_027859085.1 Mycoplasmatota bacterium | reverse complement strand
AAAGGTAAGCCCAATGCCGTATGGATAGGGTCTAAAGGTCGGAACACGCCTAAACGAACTTACTTGTTTATGAGTTAGTTTTCGTTTGAATGAGTAATCTGCAAGATTACTTTTGTTCTATATTTAGAATACCGTATTTCCTTTAGAATCGATGGCAACAATCGCTGGAAAATCTACGACTTTAAGTTGTCTGACGGCTTCGCTTTCTAAATGAGAATAGGCGATGACTTTATTTTCTTTGACTGTTTGAGACAATTTTGCGCCTAAACCTCCAATAGCCAAAAGATATACTGCCTTATTTTTTTTCAGTTCACCAATAAACTCATTACTTCTTGGACCTTTACCAATCATCACTTTTAATCCTTTTTCCATTAGTTTTGGACTGTAAGAATCCATTCTATAGCTTGAAGTAGGACCACAAGCCCCGATGACCTGATTTGGTTTAGCGGGTGTAGGTCCAACATAATAAATTGCTTGTTGATTGACATCAAAAGGAAGTGGCTCATTATTATCAATGGCTTCACCCATTAATTTATGAGCAGCATCTCTACCGGTATATATATAACCAGAGATTAATACTTCTTCACCTGCAATTAATGATTCTCTTGTTTGGTCGTTAATGGGCGTTGTTAATTTTTTTTCCATTAAGAATCACCTCGCTTTTTCTTGCACTATGACATTGTAAATTAACCGCAACTGGTAATGAAGCAATGTGACAAGGATATGAATTTACTTTAACGGCTAGAGCAGTTGTTTGTCCGCCTAAGCCCATGGGTCCAATATTCAATTCATTTACTTTTTTTAATAATTTTTCTTCTAGTAATTGATCAACTTCATTTTTAGCTTTGTCATTGATTTTTCTAAAAATAGCTTTTTTAGCAATCAATGCAGATTTTTCAAAATTACCGCCAATACCAACACCAACAATTAATGGAGGGCAGGCCTTTCCACCGGCTAATTTTACTGTTTCCAAAACGAAATCTATAATACCTTGTTCACCTTCTCCGGGGGTTAACATTTTTAATCTAGACATATTTTCACTTCCGCCACCTTTTGGGGCTGTGTGGATTATTAGTTGATTTCCAGGAATAAATTCATAATGAATTACGGCTGGTGAATTGTCTAAGGTATTAATTCTATTAATAGGGTGTTTTACCATAGATTTTCTTAAATATCCATCTAAATATCCAAGCCTTACTCCTGCATTGATTGCATCTTCGATGTCATAGTCAAAAATTAATTCTCTACCTATTTCTAGTAAAACGACGGAAACACCTGTATCTTGACAAAGAGGTATTTGCTTATCTCTGGCAATATCTTGGTTTTCAATGATTTTAGATAATATACTTTTTCCCAAAGGGTTTGTCTCTTTTTCCTGAGAAGACTTTAATTTTTGTACAAAATCATCTCCTAGATGATAAGCAGAATCAATAAACATGTCTTTGACAGTTTCTACTATTGTTTTTCGATCAATTGTATACATTTCATCACCTCAAAACCATTATAACATGGTGTAAGATTAATCGACATATAAAAAGTATATTTATGCAAGTTATGATATGGCGCTTACAATGTTTATGATATTGAGTATAATTTTAATGAGGTAGATAATGATGAAGAAAATTAAATTAGTAACAGACAGCACTTGTGATTTAAGCGAAGAATTGATAAAAATATATGACATTGAAGTGATTCCTTTATATGTTAACTTCAAAGACAAATCTTACCTAGATGGTGTTGATATCGTTGTACCTAAAATATATGATATGGTGAAGGAATCAAATGAACTACCAAAAACAGCTGCGCCTTCTCCTGGTATTTTTTATGATGTTTTTAAAAAGTATCTCAACCAAGGATATGATGTTTTATATACTGGTATAGGATCTAAGTTTTCAGCATCTTTCAATAGCGCGAAGATTGCTAAAGATATGATTGATACTGATAAAATATATTTGGTTGATTCTTTAAACTTATCAACGGGTAGTGGGTTGTTGTTAATGAAAGCTGGTGAAATGATTAAAGAGAACAAGTCAGCTACAGAAATACAAAAAGAACTAGAAGATATTGTGCCTAGAGTAAGAAGTCAATTTGTCATTAGAACCCTTGATTATTTATACAAAGGTGGGAGATTAAATGCTTTAAGTGTATTCTTTGGAACCATGTTGCGTTTTAAACCAATCATTAAAGTAAGAGATGGCGTCATGGGCGTTGGTAAAAAAGGACGCGGTAAAGTTGAGAATGCCATTAACATTATGATTAATGATATGTTAAATGAAAAAGAAGAGATAGACGAAGACTTTATGATGATTACTCACTCATTAGCAAAAGAAGCAGCTAATTATATTCGTGAACAAATTGAAGATTAAGTTAAAGTAGAAAATATTTATGAAACAAAACTGGTTGTGTCATATCTAGTCATTGTGGTAAAGGAACTATTGGTATATTATATATATTAGCTGTGTTCAATAAAAGTACTGATACAAGTTGTTAAATTGAAAAATATTTGATACAATAAGGTAGCCAAACGTTAAAATGAGATTATTAGTACCAAATCCTAAGAGAAACGCTCT
>JAQIBJ010000046.1 GCA_027859085.1 Mycoplasmatota bacterium | reverse complement strand
CCAATTGCCCAAATAGGCTCATATGCAATAACAATATCTTTCATTTCAATAGCAGAAATATCTTTGAAAGCACCTTTGATTTGTTTTTCTAAAACATCATTCATTTGGTTGCTTTCTCTCTCTTCTAATTTTTCACCGACACAAACGATTGGTAATAAATCATTACGAAATGCTGCTTTAATCTTTTTATTCACATCTTCGTCAGTTTCATGGAAATATTGCCGACGTTCACTGTGTCCAATTAAAACATATTCTACATTATATGAGTTTAACAATGGTCCAGACACTTCTCCTGTATAAGCACCCTCATCTTCATAATGAAGGTTTTGAGCACCGATTCTTAGTTCTTCACCTTGTCTAGTAATTAAACATCTCATTAGTGGTGCTTGAGCAAATATAATAGTATCTACTTTTTCTTTTTTTGGCATTTTTTCAGAAACTTTTAAAATAAAATACAAAGCTTCATCTCTGGTTTTAAACATCTTCCAGTTACCAGCTATAATTGGTTTTCTCATAAAATCATCCCTTTACTTAAATTTTTTATTAACACTCACAATCAGAACCTTCACATCCACAATCTATTGAGTGATCAATTGATTCAATACCAGGTAATTCTTTACCTTCTAAGAACTGTAAAGAAGCACCTCCACCTGTAGAAATATGTGTGAATTTTTCTTTAAATCCCATTTGGATTGCTGCAGCAGCTGAATCTCCTCCACCTATAATAGTTCTTGTATCTTCTAAGTTTGCAAGAATTTCACAGATTGCTTGTGTACCTTTGGCGAAGTTTTCAAATTCAAATACACCAACAGGTCCATTCCACACAACTGTTTTTGCGCCTTTTAATTCTTTTTTAAACATCTTTATTGTTTTAGGTCCGATATCAAGACCCTCTTCATTATCTTTTATGCCTTTATAATCAGTATAACGATAAGGTGAGTCAGCAGAGAACTCTTCTGCAACTGCAAAGTCTAAAGGCAAAATAATTTTACCATTTGCTTGTTCTAATAGACTTTTGGCTAAATCAACTTTATCCAACTCAACAATTGAATTTCCAATATTTAATCCTTGGGCTTTCATGAAAGTATAAGTCATTCCACCACCAATTAAAACTTTATCAGCGATTTTTAGTAAATTTTCAATAACACCAATTTTATCCGATACCTTAGCGCCACCTAAAATAGCAACAAAAGGTCTTTCAGGATTTTCAACGGTTGATCCTATATAACGGATTTCTTTTTCCATTAAGAACCCAGCCGCTGTTTCTAAGCGACTTGCAATCCCTACATTAGATGCATGTGCTCTATGTGCTGTGCCAAACGCATCGTTGACAAATAAATCTCCTAAACTTGCCCAATATTTTCCTAAATCAGGATCATTTTTAGATTCCTTTTTACCTTCTAAATCTTCAAATCTAGTATTTTCCATCATAACAATGTCTTTGGGTTTCATGTCATTAATTGCTTTTTCTAACAATTCTCCTCTTGTTTCAGGAACGAAATTCACAGGTTTGTCTAATAACTCACTTAATCTTTCTGAAACAACTTTCAATGAATTATTCTCTAAATCTTCTTCTTTTTTAATTCTGCCTAAATGTGATAATAAAATCACTTTAGCGTTTTCTTCAAGTAAATATTTAATGGTTGGTAAAGCTTGAATGATACGATTATCATCTGTGATTTTACCATCTTGTACTGGTACGTTGAAATCAACTCTCACCAATACCTTCTTTCCATTAACTTGTATATCTTCTAAGGTTTTCTTTTTCATATTATTCCTCCTTCAATCACAATCACTATTATACTAAATAATTCATCTTTTTTCCACAATTTATGGTGATTATCCATGAATTTTCATTATAAGTTGTTTTTATATCAATATCTGATAGATTTTTTGTATTTGACTCATAAAACTCTTATAAGAATCTAAGTACATACAATGGCTATCTTTAAATATTATGACAACACCTCTATTCATCTTTTTCCAGTCAATGACTTGGTAATAGTTAATATAGAAAGCTTCATACAACCTGTAGGACTTAATGCATAAAAATAGATGATGTTCATCTAATATTAAAGGTATTTTATTTTTAAAGAAATATTTTCGTTTAATAAGTTTTTCTCTTGTTGATAAATTCACTAAATATTTCGTCAATAAACGATTAAAATATTTTGTAAAAGGTTCATCATATATATGTATCTGATGATTTTCTAATACATGTATTTTATAATCTATGACTTTGATAAAATCAATCATTTTCCACCTCGTTAAACATTATTATTATATATATTTTCTCAAAAAAAAAGAAGGAATCATCCTTCTTTTATGTTTTAATGAATTGTTCGACATCCATTACAAAAATGGTTGCGCCTCCTACTTGTACTTCTACAGGTGTTGAAGAGAATATACCAAATTCACTGGATATTGCATTAGGAACCAATTTAGACCTTTGTTTAGAATGTTCTGAAATCAATTCAATACATTCCTCTAAACGCTCATCTTGTACACCTATAATTACTGTGGTATTACCACTTTTTAAAAACCCACCAGTAGTCGCAAGTTTTGTGACAAAAAAATCAGACTGAATCAAAGTTTTAGTAACTACATTTGCATCATCATTCGATACAATCGCCATAACTAATTTCATAACAGCCTCCTTTTACATATTTTATCATAAAAGTTCGTTTTTGTAATATAATATCTATATTTTTATCTAATCAGTAATAATCGCAGTCATAGGAATCAATAAAAAGAACAACCAACTCCACTGATATCCATTTAAGTATTGTCCAGCCAAAAAGAATAGTATTA
>JAQIBJ010000008.1 GCA_027859085.1 Mycoplasmatota bacterium | reverse complement strand
AACTTTGATATACAATATGAAATATTAGAATCAGAGGATGACCTTACTTATTCTTTAGTAGAAGATGTTAGTTTTGATTCGTTAATGCCGGGGCAAACACTTTATTATCAAATTAATATATCGAATCAACAAGATCGTTTTATAAATGCAGAAGTTTACTTTATCGGATTTTCAGATATATATTCTGATGGCACCCCATCAACAAGTGAGTATTCTTTAAAAGACGCAATATTTATCACTTCTGAAGTCAATTCTCAAGTGATTCTTAATCAACAATTATTATCAAACCTTTTGATCGACCAAACCAATCATGAAACTGCAAGAATATCCGTTAGTGATGTTTTTACCATTGGCCCTTTATCAACAATGACAGTTTATTTTCAAATAACTGTGGATACGAATATTGGTAATGAATATCAAAATTTAGGTGTTGATATTGGTGATATTTATATATCTTTAGATCAGGTGGATGGATCGTGAAAAACCTTAAATTAAGAAAAGCATTATTAATATTAATTCTTTCAGTCACTGTTTCTGTTGGCTCTGTTTTTGCATGGATTAATTATTCGCTTAATTTGCCACCGGGGAATATATCGGTTGGTGAAATTGAATTTACGACTGCAGGCAGTTTTATTGATCCAACGACACCGTTTTATCCAGGGAAAGAACTAATTGATGAAGCAATTGTTGTGACTGATTTATCTACGATTGATACCCAAATAAGAATGATGATTAGCTATACAAGAGTCGAAGATAGTATTGTTATCGAAAATTATTTTTATAAAGGTGATTTAACTGAACATATTATTGTTAATTTTAACAGTGCTTTTGTTTATGGGGATGATAATTATTGGTATTATCCAGATACGTCAAGTCCTTTAGATTTAACAGTATTAGAGATATTGGATTCTATTTATTATGATGGCAATTTAGTGAGCAATCAATATGCAGATCAACTGATTGTTGTTAATGTAGTCATCCAAATGAAACAAAGTGAATATGTGACATGGTTGGAACTAGCAAGTTATAATTTTATGACTGGCCAACCACAAGAATAGAGTGATTTTATGAATAGAAAAGTAAAAAAAATAATATCATATATACCTTTGCTTTTTTTTGGGCTTGCTATCTTGTTGATATTGCAATTAGGTTATTCGCTTGCTAATAATGAAGTTCCTGGAATATTTAATCGTTCTTTTTTACATATTAAAACAGACTCAATGGAAGATGCGATTATGACAAGCGATATCATCATCATTGATCAAAATTATGATTCTTTAAGCGTTGATGATGTTATATCTTTTAGAACCACAGTTCAAAACCAGACTGTAATTATTACACATAGAATTGTCAGTATTGATGAAATCAACAATACTTATACAACCATGGGTGATAATAATACCAGTGTTGCTGAATGGGAAATAGATATAGAAGAAGAACAAATAATCGGAAAATATACTGGGACAAAATTAACCTTTTTGGGACAAGTTTATGATAGACTATTTAGTAACAGGATGAATATGATTTTCATAATCATAATTCTTATTTTTGTGACAATTGCGGTTTTCGAGATTATTAATATTACTAAAATTATACAAGAAAAGAAACAATTGGAAACAAAAGACGAAATGATCAAAGAAGCAAAAGAAAAACTCAGAAAAGAAAAGGATGACTCATGAAATTAACAGTACTTGCAAGTGGCTCCAAAGGGAATGCCAGTTTATTAGAATTTAAAGAAAAAAAATATTTAATTGATTGTGGTATCACGTATAGACAATTAAAACTTAGATTGGAACAACAATCAAAATCAATAGATGGATTATCGGGGATTTTTATAACCCATGAACATAGAGATCACTCAAGTGGGTTAAGAGTATTATTAAACAATCACCAAGTACCAATATATTTAAGTGAAGGTACTTATAAAGGATTAGATAAACGATATACTGGTCCGATTGATGAAACTTTAATTCATTATTTAAGAGAAGAAGAAACATATGGTTTTGGCGAATTTAAGTTGATTCCATTTAATACATATCATGATGCAATTGAACCCATGGGGTTTAAGTTTATTGAAGGGGAAACGAGTTTTGTTTATATAACAGACACGGGTTATTTTCCTTTAAGAAAATATGATTTAATTAAGAATGCAACTGCTTATATGGTTGAAAGTAATTACGAATCAGAATTGTTATTGGAAAGTGAAAGGCCTTGGATTCTAAAAAGAAGAATTTTAGATGACCAAGGACATCTATCTAATGAAGATAGCGCAAATATGATGACTGAAATTATCGGGGAGAATACTAAATTTATTATATTAGCGCATTTGTCTGAAGACTGTAATATGCCCATCGTCGCAAGAGAAACATATGATATTTGTTTTAAGACAAAGAATCATGTTTTAGAGCAATATCAGTTGATTATAGCCAAACAACATATATCACTAAATGAAATCATCATTTAGTGGTATTTTTATTTATTAAATATAATTTATCGTTTGTTTTATATTGGATTTTTCCAGAAAATTGCATTGTCATTACGAGTGTTATGCGTTATAATAATTATGTATGAAATTTAGATAAAATAAATAATAAATATAGGAGGTCAATATGTCTAAAAAGAAAGTATTCCAGTCTATGGACGGTAACCAAGCAGCGGCTTATACGTCTTATGCATTTACTGAAGTAGCTGGTATCTACCCAATTACACCATCATCACCAATGCCAGAACATGTGGATAATTGGGCGTCACAAGGCAAGAAAAATCTTTTCGGTATGCCGGTTAAAGTTGTTGAAATGCAATCAGAAGCAGGTGCAGCAGCAACTGTTCATGGTTCATTAATGGCAGGAGCCTTAACAACTACATTTACAGCTTCACAAGGGTTACTATTAAAAGTTCCCAATATGTATAAAATCGCTGGTGAGTTATTACCAGGTGTTATGCATGTTGCAGCACGTTCATTAGCTGCACACGCATTATCAATATTTGGAGATCATCAAGATATTTATGCAACAAGACAAACAGGATTCTGTATGATCGCTTCAGGTTCTGTACAAGAGACAATGGATTTAGGTGGGGTTGCACATTTATCTGCAATCAAATCTAGCCTTCCATTCATGCATTTTTTTGATGGGTTCAGAACATCTCATGAAGTTAATAAAATCGAAGTGATGGATTATGATGTTTTTGATCGTTTATTAGACCGCGAAGCAGTTAAAAAATTCCGTCAAAGAGGTTTGAATTCAGCAAACCCTAAAACAATGGGTACTGCTCAAAATGACGATGTTTACTTCCAAGCAAAAGAAATTCAAGAAAAATACTATAAACCAATTCCTGACATCGTAAATGAATACATGGAAGTCATTTCTAAAGAAACTGGTAGAGAGTATAAACCATTTGTTTATTACGGAGATCCAAAAGCAACACGTACTATCGTTGCGATGGGATCAGTAACTGAAACGATTAAAGAAGTTGTTGACAATATGAATGAAAACGGTGAAAAAGTTGGTTTAATATCAGTTCATTTATATCGACCATTCTCAAGTAAATATTTCTTTGATGTCTTACCGAACACAGTTGATAAAATTGCAGTTCTAGATAGAACTAAAGAACCAGGTTCTGCTGGGGAACCATTATATGTAGATATTAAATCAATCTTCTATAATCGTGAGAAACAACCAGCAATCGTTGGTGGACGTTATGGATTATCAAGTAAAGATACAACACCTGATCAAATCTTATCTGTTTATAAAAACTTAGAAAGTGAAATGAAAGATGACTTTACAATCGGTATCGTTGATGATGTTAATCATTCATCGCTTGAATTAGGAGAACACATTGATACAGTTGATAAAAATACAACTGAACTATTATTCTTCGGTTTAGGTAGTGATGGTACTGTTGGTGCTGTTAAAAATGTTTCTAAAATCATTGGTGATTATTCTGATCTTTATGGTCAAGCATACGCATCATATGATTCTAAAAAATCTGGTGGGGTTAC
>JAQIBJ010000011.1 GCA_027859085.1 Mycoplasmatota bacterium | reverse complement strand
ATCAAAACCATGACTTTTGGCCAACAAGAAACAGATTATATCCATATCGAATATCAAAACAAAGATAAACTATATGTGACCTTGGATGCGATTGATCAAATTCATAAATATTCTGGTAGCGAAGGATTTAAACCGAAACTTTCAAAAATCGGTGGAAAATCATGGTCCAAGGCAAAAGAACGCGTTAGAAAACAAGTTCAAGAAATCGCCGATCAATTGATTGAATTATATTCAAAAAGAGAAAAAAGTGTTGGTTTTTCTTTTAAAGATTTTCCTGATTTAGAAAATGAATTTTCAAATACTTTTGAATTCATTGAAACCGCAGACCAAAGAAAAGCCATTGATGATGTGTTTAAAGACATGAGAAAAACCACACCAATGGACAGACTTCTCTTAGGAGATGTTGGTTTTGGAAAAACAGAAATTGCTTTAAGAGCTGCTTTTAAAGCCGTTCTAAATAATAAGCAAGTGTCCTACTTAGCTCCAACAACTGTCTTATCAAAACAACATTTCGAAACATTTAATTCAAGAATGAGTGACTTTGGTGTAAATGTTAAACTTATCAACCGATTTATTACGAGAAAGGACCAAAGAAATATCCTAGAAGGCATCAAATCCGGCCATATTGATATTTTAATCGGGACCCATAGACTTCTAAGCAAAGACATTGAATTTAAAGATTTAGGCCTATTAATCGTCGATGAGGAACAACGTTTTGGCGTGATGCATAAAGAACGCATCAAAGAAATGAAAATCAATATCGATGTCTTATCACTTTCAGCCACTCCAATTCCAAGAACTTTAAACATGGCTATCATGGGTGTTAAAAATATGAGCTTAATTGAAACAGCCCCAGAAAACAGATATCCTGTCCAAACATATGTGCTTGAAAGAAACAATATTATCTTAAGAGATTCCATTGAACGAGAACTGGCAAGAAATGGACAAGTCTTCTACTTATTTAATCGAGTCAGTCAAATTGATTTTATTGCAGATGATGTCCAAGAGATTGTGCCTAACGCTAGTATTGGTATTGCGCATGGTCAAATGTCAAAAATGCAATTAGAAAAAATAATCGACCAATTCATTAACAAAGAGCTTGATATATTAATATCAACAACCATCATTGAAACTGGTATTGATATACCCAATGCAAATACTTTAATTGTTCATGACGCTGATATGTTAGGTTTATCACAACTCTATCAAATTAGAGGTAGAGTGGGCAGGTCTAATAGAATCGCTTATGCTTATTTAATGTATGAGAAAAACAAAAGATTAACTCCAGAAGCTGAAAAACGATTAAAAGTCATTAAAGAGTTCACAGAACTTGGTTCTGGATTTAAAATTGCATTAAGAGATTTATCGATTAGAGGCGCCGGAGATGTTCTTGGAAAAGAACAATCTGGATTTATCGATACCGTTGGTATTGATATGTATATGAAAATACTTGAAGAAGAAATACACAAAGTTAAAGGCGATCAACCTGAAGAAAATAAAAACAAAGGTGTTAAAGCAAAAGTCTCTAAGTTTATCGATAAGGAATATATTGAAGATGATTACATTAAAATTGAAATGCATAAAAAAATTAAGAATGTTCGAACTGTTAAAGATATATCATACTTACTCGATGAAATTGAAGATAGATTTGGCCATTACAGTATCGAATTAGATATTTATATACATGAACAATTATTTGAGTATTTAACAAAAGCATTAGATATAGAAAAAATCAAAGAAAATACAACCAATAAGACATTAATTGTTTCTAAAAACGCAACAATAAAAATGGCAGGAGACAAAATATTTCAAAAGGGGATTGATGTTTCTGAACACATCAGATTCGGTTATAAAAACGAACAAATTCATATCATTTTAGACACCATAAATTTAGAAAAACATTGGTTATTTACAATGGTAGAATTCTTAGATAAAATCAACGAATTATAAGATACCTTTGAGGTATCTTTTTTTCGTAAATTTAGCCCATAATTGATTGATAAATTACCAATAATATTGTATAATATATATATAATATATTATATATATGGTGGTAATTATGAAACAGGTAAAAATTCACACAGACTACATAACAACTGGACAATTATTGAAATATTTAAGTCTTATCAGTTCCGGTGGAGAAGTCAAGTTTTTCTTGAAAAATAACTTGGTTTTTGTGAACGGCGAAGAAGACAATCGTCGAGGTAAAAAACTCTATCCAAATGACAAGATAAAAATCTTAAATGAATCTTATAAGATTGTAAAAAATGAAGATTAACCAATTGTCCTTATACAATTACAGAGGCTATAACAAACAAGATATTGCTTTTAGTAAAGGGGTTAACTTATTCATTGGTAATAATGGAAGCGGAAAAACCAATTTACTTGAAGCAATATATTTTTTGTCTTTGGCTAAATCCTATAAAACAGATGACGCAAATCTGATTAAGTTTAATGAGGATTTTTCCAGAATATTAACAACTGTCGATCAAAGTAAACATACACTTAAAATTAAAATTATCTTATCTAAGAATAAAAAGAAAATTATTTTAGATGGTAGAGAGATTCAAAAATTGAGTGATTATATCGGTCAAGTCAATGTCGTTTCTTTTTTACCAGAAGATATGAATTTAATTAAAGGTCCACCTAAAGACAGACGATATTTTATCAATTCCATCATTGGACAAATGGATCGAAATTATTTAATCGAACTATCTAATTATAAAATGTGTCTCAAACAAAGAAATGACTTAATTAAAAAACTTTCAGAAGAAAAAAAACCAGACATGACCTTGTTAGATATCTACACAGAACAATTGGCACAAGCTGGAGAAAAAATCATTGCCTATAGGCAAAAATTTATAACCAATATGAATTTAGAACTTAAAACGATTTATCCGTATTTAGCGAATAATCGTTATTCATTTGAATTTAAGTATAAGCCATCTATTGATGGATTATTAGAATCTGTCTTAAAAGAAAATTATCGAAAAGACTTATTCATAAGAACTACTTCTTCTGGACCACATAGAGATGATTATGGATTTTATATGAATGATATTGATGCGAAAGATATGGCTTCTCAAGGTGAACAAAGAATTATGATATTATCTTCACTTTTGGCAGTCACAGAAATCATATACGAATATAAACATCAAAGGCCCATATTATTACTGGATGATGTTTTTTCTGAATTAGATACAACCAGACAAAATAAACTGATTCATTTCTTAAACCAATCAGACTTACAAACAATCATCACTACCACATCAACCACAAACATCAATCAAGAAGTACTTGATGATGCAAAAATATTTAATGTTAAAAATCACTTTATTAGGGGGAACAAACATGAGTGAACTAAATAAATACACTTCAGATAATATTCAAATCCTTGAAGGTCTTGAGGCTGTAAAGAAAAGACCAGGGATGTATATTGGATCAACTGGACCAAGAGGATTGCATCATCTAGTATGGGAAATCGTCGATAATTCAGTGGATGAAGCAATGGCAGGGTATTGTGATACTATCCATGTTGAAATTTTACCTGGCGACATTATAAGAGTTACAGATAATGGTCGAGGTATCCCTGTGGATACGCATCCTAAAACTGGAAGACCATCAGTTGAAACGGTTTATACAACATTACATGCAGGTGGTAAATTTGACCATAATTCATATAAAGTATCAGGTGGTTTACATGGTGTTGGTGCTTCTGTTGTAAATGCTTTAAGCATTTTCATGACTGTAGAAATCCATAAAGACAATAAAAAATACATCATTGAATTTGAAAATGGATTTGTCAAAAATGAATTAATATGCGAAGGCGATACAAACATCACAGGAACAACCGTGACTTTCTTACCCAATCCTGAAGTTTTTGATGAATCTCATGTTTATGACTTTGAAATTCTTCGAACAAGAATTCAACAATTAGCATTCTTAAACAAAGGTATTCGTTTTACAATTACCGACAAACGCAATGAATTAAAAATTGTCAACAAAGATTATGTTTATCAAGGTGGCGTAAAAGAATACGTTTCTTTCTTAAATAAAGGTAAAGATGTCTTACATCCTGAAGTGGCATATTTTGAAGGCGCTCTTGAAAACGTTATGATTGAAATCGCCTTACAATACAATAACGGCTACGCAGACAACATTTATCCATTCACCAACAACATTACCAACCCAGAGGGTGGTACACATGTTGAAGGTTTCAAAATGACTTTAACGCGTATTTTAAACACCTATGGGAAGAAGACGAGTATTTTCAAAAAAGATGAATCTCTTCAAGGTGAAGATACCAGAGAAGGATTAATTGCAATTATATCTGTTAAACATCCTGACCCTCAGTTTGAGGGACAAACAAAATCAAAACTAGGATCAAGCGATGCTAGAAGAGCTGTTGCAAGCGTCATGTCAGAAGGAATAGAACGTTTCTTAATGGAAAATCCTAATGCTGCTAGAATCATTATCGAAAAAGCCTTAATGGCACAAAGAGCGCGTGTCGCCGCTAAAAAAGCCAGAGAAGCAACAAGGAGAAAATCACCACTAGATGCTTTAGGGTTTGCTTCCAAATTGGCAGATTGTCGTAGTAAAGAGGCTGAAAAAACTGAAATATACATTGTCGAGGGAGATTCAGCCGGGGGTTCTGCTAAACAAGGAAGAGACTCAGAATTCCAAGCAATTTTACCCTTAAGAGGTAAAGTATTAAACGTTGAAAAAACAAGACTTGATAGAGCTCTACAAAACAAAGAAATTCTTTCAATGATTCAAGCGTTTGGTACAGGAATTGGTGAAGAATTTGATATCGCGAAATTAAGATATCATAAAATCATTATTATGACCGATGCCGATGTGGATGGTGCACATATTAGAACCCTTCTACTCACATTTTTATTTAGATATTTAAGACCACTTGTAGAACAAGGTTATATATATATTGCTCAACCACCACTATATAAAGTACAATTCGGAAAATCAATTCAATACGCTTACTTAGAAAAAGAATTAGATCTTATTTTAAAAGAAACAAACGGTAAACCAAACATTCAAAGATACAAAGGTTTAGGTGAAATGAACCCTGAACAACTTTGGGAAACAACCATGGATCCAGCTGAAAGAACTCTTTTACTAGTCACATTAGAAGACGCAATTAAAGCTGACCAAGTATTCTCAATGCTCATGGGTGATGACGTTGAAAGCCGTAAAGAATTCATTAACGAAAACGCTGAATACGTTAAGAACTTAGATATTTAAGAAGGAGAATGACATGGACGAAAACAATATTATAATTCCTGAAGAAGTAAAAATACATGATAAAATACGCGAAATAAATGTCACCAATGAAATGGAAAATTCTTTCCTTTCATACGCAATGAGTGTTATTGTTTCTCGAGCTTTACCAGATGTTAGAGATGGATTAAAACCTGTTCATAGACGTATCCTTTATGGTATGAGTGAACTCGGTTTAACACCAAATAAATCATATAAAAAATCAGCGAGAATCGTTGGGGACGTCATGGGTAAGTATCACCCTCATGGTGATAGTGCAATTTATGATGCCATGGTTCGTATGGCTCAAAATTTTTCATTCCGTTACCCACTTGTTAATGGACATGGTAACTTTGGATCAATCGATGGTGACCCAGCTGCCGCAATGCGTTATACTGAAGCTAAAATGCATAAAATCACTGATGAGATATTAAGGGATTTAAAAAAAGACACAGTTGATTTTATAGAAAATTACGATGGTAGTGAAACAGAACCTAAAGTACTACCTTCTAAAATACCTAATCTTCTTGTGAATGGTGCTACAGGGATTGCTGTAGGTATGGCGACCAACATCCCACCACACAATTTAACTGAAGTTATTGACGGATATATCGCTTATATTCACAACAATGATATTGACATTGATGATTTAATGGGATACATCAAAGGTCCTGACTTCCCAACTGGTGGCGTTATTCTTGGACAATCCGGTATTGTTCAAGCGTATAAAACCGGTAGAGGTATTATTAGAGTCAAGGCTAAATCTGAAATTAAAGAACTACCTAATGGAAAAAGACAAATCATCATTACTGAAATTCCTTACCAAGTTAATAAAACTACTTTAATTGAAAGAATAGCTCAACTTGCCAAAGATAAAAAAATTGATGGTATTACTGACTTAAGAGATGAATCAAGTCGTAAAGGCATGAGAGTCATCATTGAGTTAAGAAGAGATGTTAGCGCTGAAGTTATGTTAAATAACTTATACAAAAACTCTCAACTTCAAGTATCTTTTGGAGCAAATATGCTTGCGCTAGTCGATGACAAACCTGTAACGTTAAACCTAAAAGATATGATTAAATACTACTACTTACATCAAGTAGAAGTTCTAATCAGAAAAACAAACTATGATTTAAATAAGGCTGAAGAAAGACGCCATTTACTTGAAGGTTATATCATTGCTTTAGATAACATTGAAGAAGTCATTAAAATCATTAGATCTTCTTACGATGATACTGAAGAAAAATTAGTTGAAAAATTTCATTTCTCTGATGTTCAAGTCAAAGCTATATTGAGCATGCAACTAAGAAGATTGTCTGGTTTAGAAAGAGACAAAATCAATGAAGAACGAGACCAATTGATTTTAACGATTAAAGGTTTACAAGAAACACTTGCTAGTAAAGAAAAACAAAACCAAATCTTAATTGATGAAGCTGAAGATGTAAAAAATCGTTTCGGTGATGAAAGACGCTCAGAAATTGACCTATTTGGAGATTATGACATCGATGATGAAGATTTAATTCCTGTCGAAGATGTGATTATAGCAATTACAACAAATGGTTATGTAAAACGTATGAATATAGACGTTTACCGTGCTCAGAATCGTGGCGGTAGAGGTAAAACTGGTATTAATTTAAATGAAGATGATGTAATCGATTCAATTATCTTTACATCAACTCATGACTATCTATTATTCTTTACAACACTCGGCAGAGTATACAAAATGAAAGGTTATAAAATCCCTAATTTTGGTAGGACATCGAAAGGTTTACCAATTGTAAACTTACTAGAATTAGCCGAAGGCGAAGAACTTGCAACTTGTATGACACTTAAGGATTTTGAAGAAGGTTATCTATTCTTCACAACAAACCAAGGTATTGTTAAGAGAACTGCAGTATCAGACTTCCAAAACATTCGTACCAACGGTATTAAAGCCATCACGCTTAGAGGAAATGATATTTTACATTCAGTGAAATATACCGATGGAGAACGAGATATAATCTTAGGTGCTTCTAATGGAAAAGCCATTAGATTCTATGAACAACAAGTTCGTAGTATGGGTAGGACAGCAGCTGGTGTGAAAGGTATCAATTTAACAAAAGGCGAAAATGTTGTCGGTGTGACAGTTGTTTCAGAAGATCAAAATCAAGTCTTAGCAATCACAAAACTTGGTTATGGTAAACGAACTAAAGTCGACGAATACCGTTCACAAAACAGAGGCGGTAAAGGTGTTAAAACCATTAATGTTACAAGCAAAAATGGTGATTTAGCCAAATTAGTTTCTGTTGTTGGTGATGAAGATTTATTGGTTGTTTCTAATCAAGGTATGATCATTAGAACACCAATCGAACAAATCTCAATTTCAAAACGTGCAACCCAAGGTGTTAGAATCATTAATCTTGTTGATGGACAATTTGTTAAAACAATTGCACTTATCAGTAAAGAAGATGAAGAAGAATTACCAATCAATGAAGAAATGAAAATAGAAAATATCGCTTCATCTGAAACAGATGAAAAAGAAACTGACAATACTGAGACTGAAATTACTAACGAAACTGAATAATACGCTTAAAAACGAGTAGAGACTAAATAATTATTTTATTTAGTCCCTCTCACACCACCCTGCATACGGAACCGTACAGGGCGGTTCAATTTTATATTCCGATTTTCACCGTTGTATCTTCATCCATTTCTTAACATAGGCACATCACATATCAGTCGACTTATAAGGTGATTCAAATTACGATTTTGACAACCCTCTGCCTCTGACTCTAGCTAATGCTTATTTAATCCATAGTAAATCAACACTATAAAATTGTTCGGTCCTTCAAGTTTCCTCTACTATGACCTCTGCTGACTTCTCTCGCTTAACCTTTTTCGACATTAGGAGACTAGACATAAATGTCTTGGTTTTATCTTAAACCTAATGGCGAGAGATCTCCCGGGGTAA
>JAQIBJ010000020.1 GCA_027859085.1 Mycoplasmatota bacterium | reverse complement strand
ATTTTAAAATCACTGTATTCAAAAGATGTATATGATAATCCGTAACCGAAATCAAACAATGGTTTGATTTGTAATTTATTATAAGCTCTATAACCCACATATAAACCTTCTTTATAAATTACCTGTCTTGGTTTGCCAGGGAAGTATTTTGAAGAAGGTATCTCTTCTAATGTATTCGGAAATGTTTCCGCAAGTTTTCCACTTGGATTGACTTTGCCTAATAAAATATCAACCAATGCATCACCACTGGCTTGTCCTGTTAAGTATTGTTCTATAGTAGCATTTACATCATTTAACCAGGGCATTCTAACAGGTGATCCATTTGAAAGACAAACAATCACTTGTTTATGATTTTTAGCAATGGCTTTAATTAAGGCGTTATGATTCATTGGCAAATCTAAATGATCTCTATCAAACCCTTCGCTTTCATAACTATCCGTTAGGCCAGCCATGATAATCACTTTGTCCGCTTTATTGATGATATTTAATGCTTCATTAATCAATGAATCATCGACTTCATCTGTGGATAAATCATAACCATCTGCATATAATAATTCATCTCCATACACTTCAAGGAAAGCAGTATATGCGTTTGATAATTTTGTAGGATTTATTAAACTACTACCACTACCTTGATATCTTGGTTTTTTTGCGAAAGCACCAATTAAAGCAATTTTCTCTTTTTTATCAATCGGCAATATATCATCATCATTCTTTAATAAAACAATCGACTCGTGCGCAACTTTCTTCGCAAACAGATGATGTTTATCTTTGTCATATTTAATATGTTTTTTTTGAAGCGTTTCATTGGATTTAATGATTAAATCAACTATCAGTTCTACTCGATCATTTAAAAGCTTCTCAGTAATTATGCCTTTATCAATAGCTTTTTTAATTGTTTTCCCATGAATGTTTTTATTACCTGGCATTTCTAATTCTTGGCCAGCAATTAAACCTTTGACCCTATCGCTATTGGCACCCCAGTCAGTCACAACTAAACCTTCATGTTTCCATTCATCTTTTAAGATGTCTTGTAGTAGTCCTTTATTTTCACTGGCATAAACACCATTGATTTTATTGTATGAAGACATCACTGTCCAAGGCTGCGAATCCTTAACAGCCATTTCAAATGCTTTTAAATATAGTTCCCTGTAACTTCTTTCATCAACAATCGTATCGACTGCCATACGCATGGTTTCTTGGTTATTCACTGCAAAATGTTTTAAAGATGTGCCAATCCCTTTGGATTGAACACCATTAATAAAAGCAGTAGCGAGTTTACCTGTTAAATATGGATCTTCTGAGAAATATTCGAAGTTACGACCACATAAAGGATGTCTTTTAATATTTATCCCAGGGCCTAATAATACTGATACTTCTTCACTTAAACATTCATCACCTAACGTTTCACCAACTTTATAAATAAGCTCTTTATTCCATGTAGAAGCTAAAGCAGACGCTGTTGGAAAACAAGTTGCAGGGTAAGAATTGGCAATGCCTAAGTGATCACCACTGTCTTTTTGTTTTCTTAAACCATGAGGACCATCGGTCACCATGATACTTTTTAAACCTGATTCAGGTATTCCATGTAAATACCAAAAGTTTTTTCCTGATAATAATTTTATCTTATCATCTAATGATAAAGACATAACAATCTCTTTTGCTTTAGTCATCATTTCCTCCTTATGGTTTTTGAACTTCTAAATTGTCTTTTTGTTTCATTTCTTTCACCATGATTTCAACATCATCTTCATGTAGTTTATACATCAATCCAAAAACTACAAAAGCAATGACTAAACCAATGATTGGTATCAAGGTCAGGGAAACCCAAATACCTTCTAAGGCTCTATCAGTTTGTGCAGTTGCGGTCCCTACATAACCATAAGCTGATATTACAAATAATGCCAGTGCAGCTGAAAAAGCAGATCCTAACTTCGTTGAAAAGGTTTGGACACTAAAGGTCACACCTTCATTTCTTTCACCATTTACATAAGCCCCATATTCTACACAATCAGCACTGAACATACCATTCATTGTCATCGGTAATAAAAGTCCTGTTAAACGAATAAAATTAATGATTAAAAATACAATAAAATTCTCATAACCAACAAAATATTGTACCGCACTAAACAAGATGGATACACCCATACCAATCATAAATATTTTATATTTACCAAATTTTCTTACAAGTAATGGTAAAAGTATTGGTATTAATATCATCGGAATTGCCAAGGTTGCGAAAATCGTGGTTAGTAATTCTAGATTTCCTAAATTCCATTTCGCAAAATAAGGTGCAATTGTCATGGTTGTAAATGTTGCGGTCACTGCAATATAAGAAATATAGAAAACCAATAAATATTTATTATTAAAGACTGCATTAAACATGGTTTTTAAAGTGACTGGTCTTTCTCTTTTTTGAATAACTCTTTCCTTTACATAAAACCTTAATGGCAACATCACAATCAACGCAATTCCCATTAAAATAATAACCATGTTGGTATAGCCCATAGATACAATCATCATCGGTGCGACCAATCCAATAATCATTGAAGCAACACCTGCTGCTAAACGACCAATAGCGATTAACTTCGTTCTTTCATAAGTCTTTTCAGTCATGGTGGTTGCTAATGCGAAGATTGGTACATCACTAATGGTGTATAACATACCCCAAATGATATATGATAAATAAGCATATACAATATTGAAAGTACCACTACCATTAAAATTCCAAAATAAGAAAATAGTAATAATTGGTAAAAAGATTGTTACACCATTAATCCAAGGCATAAACTTACCCTTTTTTGGTTGATACTTATCTACAATACCACCTAGAATCGGATCATTTACGGCATCCCATATTCTAGCAACTAAAAATAAGGTTCCTACTGCTGCTTCTAAAATACCAACTTCATCTGTTAAAAAGATTGCTAAATAAGAAATCACTATCATATAGATAATATTTTGTCCGACAAACCATGCACCATATGATGTTTTTTCCATCGTTGATGTTCGATCAATTCTTGTATCCATGACACGCTCCTGTATGTTTTTAAATTAATTTTATTATATAATAAGATATTAATAATTTGTGAAAATAATAAATATTATTAAAAATATTAGAGAGAAATCATCATATTCTCTCTACTATTCAATTTATAATACAATGTTAAAATCATAAATTTAAAGCTATTTCAATCATGACTGTTTGAACTTTTTCTTTGATCTGTTTTCGATTCAAATGGAACCCACTCCATCCATCATTGTGAATAACATCAGAGAAATACATTACTTGTGCAAATTGAATGTTTCTGTATTTTGCGACTGCTGCCATACTTGCATTTTCCATTTCTACTGCCACGGCACCTTGTTCAATGCGTTTTGCGATGCGTGATTTCGTTTCTCTATAAAATGCATCAGTTGTCCAGGTCATACCTTCAAAAAAATCTATATTCTTTTTCTTAAGTTCTCTTTGAATTTTTTTAACTAAATAATCATCATTTTCAACATAAATAGATGGTTTTAAATAATGATAAGATAATCCTTCATCTCTAATGGCTTTATTCACGACCAACAATTGACTTTGGTCAAAATCTTGGATTGCGCCTGCACTGCCGCATGCAACAATTTTTTTAATACCTAAAGCAATTAGTTCTTCAACCAATCCACCAGCTGCTGGACCACCTAGTGGCGCATAAGCAATCACTAGTTTATCCCTGTATACATATTGCGGTAATCTAGTTGAAGCTGCAATAAAGTGGTATAATAAAGTTGACTCATTGATTATATTTGAATCAGGTCTCGGATCAAATATAACCAAAGCCGTATCAATCTGTTCAGGCAAATTAATCTCGCCATCAAAAACAATATTCGGACTAATAACCCCTAGTTCATCAAAACCTAGATTTTCAATGATTGGGTAATCATTATTAAACTTATTCATACATATCACCATCACTTTATTTAATATAATCTTATTATATAAAAAAACCAAGAAAATTCCAATAAAATTAAGACTTTATACGTATATATAATATAGTAATATATTATTTATCTTAAGATACTGGAGGACAAGATGCTAAAAACAAAACTATTTAAAAACTTAATTCTATATGTCGCCATATTGATGACTTTGTTCATCGGTGTGTCTTTAAGCATGACTGACGAATCAAATCAAACAACTCAAGAACAAGTTATTTATAAAGTGGATGATTTAGATGAAGCATTGATGCTTGC
>JAQIBJ010000094.1 GCA_027859085.1 Mycoplasmatota bacterium | reverse complement strand
AGAGAAAGCAACCAAATGAATGATGTTTTAGAAAAACAAATCAAAGGTGCTTTCAAAGATATTTCTGCTATTGAAATGAAAGATATTGTTATTGCATATGAGCCTATTTGGGCAATTGGCACTGGTAAAACTGCAACTGCAGATCAAGCAGATGAAGCCTGTGGATTTATTCGTTCAATAATTATGAACTTATATGGTTCAGTTGTAGCAGAAGGTATCCGAATTCAATATGGCGGGTCAGTTAAACCTGCGAACATTGATGAGCTAATTGCTAAAGAAAATATCGATGGCGCATTAATCGGGGGTGCTTCTTTAGACCCGGATCAATTTATTACTTTAGTAAACGCACCATTAAAAGGAAAAAAATAAATTTATAAAAAAACCTAACCAATTAATAATTTTGGTTAGGTTTTTATTATGGTTTAATAATTAAATAAATAAATTGTGATTTGCATCAAACGTATCTCCTAAGTAAGTAGCGATTCCAGCAATTTCAATGCTATCAATTAATTCTTATTTTTTGATGTCCAAAATATCCATGCTCATTGCGCAAGTAGTTAATTTTATGTTTAATTCTTTTGTTGTTTTTATCATTAATTCTAGAGAATCAACAGATTAATTCTTCATGATATATCTCATCATTTTACGCATCATACCATCCATATTCTTTTTAGAAATAAAAAGTTTATTGCTGTCTCTTGGTTTTGTTTTTCCGAATATTTTTTCCAAGAAACTTTTCTCTACTCTTTGTTTCTTAGACTTTCTCAAAATATTAATCCCTAGAAGGTAAATAATAAAGAAAATTCTTTTTCCATTGCTTTTGCACCTTGTGCGATAATAAAAGCAGCTAAAGTTTTATTAAGGTCTTGTGAGAACACAACAATGGTTGTTTCTTAAAATTTCATAGTACCTGAATCATCAACTTCTTGAAATGATTTTGAATCTCCTGGATTATAGACACTTTGATAGGTTTTAAACGCGCCATCCAGATTATATACATCAAAATTGTTTTGACTTAAAATTCTGTAAGCATTATATGCTCTAATACCTGTTTGACAATAGATGTAAATTTTTTGATCGATTGGTAATTCGTCAAGTCTATCTCTTAACTCAGGCAAAGGTATATTCACAGAAGTAGGAATATTTCCTGTTTCATATTCAATTTTATCTCTAACATCCAATATATATGACTCTTTTTTTATTAAATCATTAACGTCATTCCATTGAATTGTTTTTACTAATTTGTTCAACATATTTTCGGCAACAAAACCTAACATATTAACAGGGTCTTTTGCTGATGAAAATGGGGGAGCATATGATAACTCTAAATCTTTTAAATCAGTTACTTTTACATTTGCTCTTATGGCAGTTGCTAAAACATCTATTCTCTTATCCACACCATCCATGCCAATGGCTTGTGCGCCATAAATCTTTTCTGTTTTTGGATCAAATAATAATTTCATCGCAATAGAACTTGAACCCGGATAATAACCAGCGTGGCTACCTGGGTGAATATGAATTGATTTATATTTAATGTGCTTTTTAATAAGTGTTTTTTCATTTAATCCAGTAGAACCAACCGTATAATCAAATACTTTTGCAACACTCGTTCCCATCGTGCCTATATAAACTGATTTCGTGCCAGTTAAATTATCTGCGACGATACGTCCTTGTTTGTTTGCTGGACCTGCAAGAGGTATCATAACTGGATCGCCAGTGATAAAATCTTTTACTTCAATCACATCACCGATGGCATAAATTGATGGATTACTTGTTTGTAGATGTTCATTGACTTGTAGTCCGCCAAATTCACCTAATTTCAATCCAGCTTTTTTTGCTAACATATTTTCCGGTCTTACACCAATTGAGAAAATAATTAAGTCTGTATCAATAATCTTTCCAGAGTTTAGTTCAATTTGATTACCTAGGTTGTTAAATGATTTAATACCATCCGAAAGAATTAAATTTACATTTTTATCACGTATATGTTGATGAATGATTTCAGCCATTTCAATATCAACTGAACTCATCACTTGATCAGCCATTTCAACAATTGATACTTTAAGACCTAGATGGTGAAGATTTTCAGCCATCTCAATTCCAATAAAACCGCCACCAATAACGGCAGCGTTTTTAGGTTTATTTTCATCGATAAATGCTTTTATTTGATCCATATCAGGAATATTTCTTAAAGTGAATAAATTTTTTGCCTCTTTAAGTCCTGAAATTGGTGGTTTAACTGGAAAAGCACCCGTTGATATAACCAACTCATCATATCGCTCCGTATATATTTCATTTGATTTAATATTCTTGATGGTAAGTAACTTGTTTTCTGTATCTATACTCATCGCTTCAGAAAAAATTCGTACATCAATATTAAATCTTGCTTCCATATCTTCAACTGTCTCTACAAGTAATGCATCTCTACTTTGTATAACATCACCGATATAATACGGTAATCCACAGTTTGCAAAAGATATATATTCGCCTCTTTCTAACATAACGATTTCTCTATTTTCATCAAGTCTTCTTAATCTGGTTGCAGTTGAAGCGCCGCCAGCAACTCCGCCTATAATAATTGTTTTGTTCTTCATAGTATCCTCCATTCGCACACAAAGAATATTCTACGCCTTTAGAAGAAAAAACACAAATATATTGCTTAATAAATACAAAAAAAAAGCCGAAATAAATCGGCTTAGTTTGAATCTTATTTGTTGTATAACTCTACAATTAAATTCTCTTGAATTTCAGGTAGAATTTCGTTACGTTCAGGTAAGCGAGTGTAAGTAGCAACATTGTTTTCGTCATC
>JAQIBJ010000006.1 GCA_027859085.1 Mycoplasmatota bacterium | reverse complement strand
TTTACATGTCCAATTGGCTGATGAAGCTGTCTGTATAGGCGGCGCTAAAAGTTCTGAATCATATTTAAATATGGAGAACATCATCACCGCCGCCATTAATACAGGTTCAGAAGCCATCCATCCTGGATTTGGCTTTTTAAGTGAGAATGATGTCTTTGCTGAACTTTGCGAAACCGTTGGTATCACATTCATTGGTCCAAAAAGTCAAACCATTAGACAAATGGGTAATAAATCCAAAGCAAGAGAAATGATGATTGAAGCCGGTGTACCTGTTGTTCCAGGTAGTGAAGGTGCCGTTAAAGATATTTTAGATGCAAAAAAAATAGCGGATGACATTGGTTATCCAGTTTTAATTAAAGCCAGTGCAGGTGGTGGTGGTAGAGGTATGCGTATTGCTTACGACCTCAAAGAGTTTGAAACTGCCTTCCAGACAGCCAGAACCGAGGCTAAGAACGCTTTTGGTGATGGGACGATGTATTTAGAGAAGTATTTAGAAAACCCTAAGCACATCGAATTTCAGATGCTGTGTGATAAGTATGGAAATATTCTTCACTTAGGTGAAAGAGATTGTAGTATTCAAAGACGCAATCAAAAAGTGATTGAGGAAGCACCAAGTTTAATCACTGCTTCTCTAAGAAAGAAAATGGCTGACGCAGCCATTAAAGCTTGCCAACATGTGAAATACGAAAATGCTGGAACCATAGAATTTTTATTGGCCGACAATGACTTCTTCTTCATTGAGATGAACACAAGAATTCAAGTCGAACATCCCATCACAGAAATGATTACTGGCATTGATATTGTCAAAGAACAAATTTTAATTGCTTCAGGTGAAAAATTAGCTTACCAACAAAAAGACATTCAATTTAGAGGGCATAGCATTGAATGTAGAATCAATGCAGAAAATCCTAAAAAACAATTTCAACCAAGCCCAGGAAAAATATCTTTATTCCATATGCCTTCAGGCCCAGGGATAAGATTTGATAGTTTCCTTTATTCAGGCTCAACCATATTACCCCATTATGATTCGTTGATTGGTAAAATGATTGTTCACGGAAACACCCGTGAAGAAGCCATCAAGAAAATGCAAGCGGCTTTAGAAGAATTGGTTGTTCAAGGGATTGAGACCAATCAATCATTTTTATATTTGATGACACATCACCCAAAATACATTAAGGGTGACTTTAACACATCATTTATTGAAATGAACTTAGATATGTTATTGGAGTACCATGATTATGAATGATATTAAAAGAGCAATTAATCATCGTAAAATATTAAAACAAAAACTTAATCTAATCCAAAATGAACTGTCTTTCAGTAAAACTCATAAAATGGATGTCCCAAAAGGACTTTATGAAAAATGTCCTAATTGTGAAAAAACCATTAACAAGAAATTAAACATTCAAAATGATTACATCTGCACAGATTGCGGACATCATTTTAGAATGCGTGCAGTTGATAGAATTCATTATATTGTGGATAGAAATACATTTATTGAAAGGGGCATTGGTTACATTACATTGAATCCTCTTTTTCAGCATGACTATGAAGACAAAATTGCCAAGTATAAAAAATCTACCCAATTAGATGAAGCTTATATTTATGGACATGCTAAAATCCATGGCCGATCCTGTGTGGTTGGTGTTATGGATAGCTACTTCTTAATGGGTAGTATGGGAAGTGTTGTTGGAGAGAAAGTCACCAAGACTTTTGAATATGCCATTTATAAAAGATTACCTGTAATTATCTTTACAGCATCTGGCGGTGCTAGAATGCAAGAAGGAATCTTTAGTTTAATGCAAATGGCAAAAACAAGTGCTGCAGTGGCGAAACATTCACGCATGGGATTATTATATATTTCAGTATTAACACATCCAACCACAGGTGGAGTGAATGCAAGTTTTGCATCTTTAGGTGATATTATTCTTGCAGAACCTGATGCTTTAATTGGCTTTGCCGGTCCAAGAGTGATTGAACAAACGATTAAACAAAAATTACCAGAAGGTTTTCAACGTTCTGAATTTTTATTGGAAAAAGGATTTATTGATCAAGTCGTCGATCGAAAAGATTTGAAATCAACCCTAGCAAAACTATTAACCTTCCATCAGAGGACAAACTCATGAATATATTAGAAAAAGAAAATAAATTAAAAACTTTAGAAAAACAAATTGAAGCCTTAGGCGAAGAAAAAGCCATAGAGAAAATCAAAGAAGAAATAAAAAATTATAAGAAAAATGAAATGACCAAACTCACCGCTTGGGATAAAGTCTTGTTGGCAAGACACCAACAAAGACCTAAAGCATGTGAGTTTATCGAATATCTTTCACCAGACTTTATGGAATTACATGGTGACAGACAATTTAGAGATGATCCAAGTATTATTGGTGGCATCGGTACAATCAGTGGCACACCTTTTACCATTATTGCTCAACAAAAAGGTGCAACAACTGAAGAAAACATACAAAGAAACTTTGCCATGCCTCACCCTGAAGGCTATCGTAAAGCCTTAAGATTGATGCAACAAGCTGAAAAATTCAATAGACCCATTCTAACATTAATTGATACCCCTGGTGCTTATCCTGGTATTGGCGCTGAAGAGCGTGGCCAAGGACAAGCAATCGCCAATAACCTCATGGCAATGAGTCAATTCACAGTTCCCGTGATTACTGTGGTGATTGGTGAAGGTGGTAGTGGTGGTGCTCTAGCAATTGGAGTCGCCAATAAAATCATGATGTTAGAAAATGCAATCTTTTCTATTTTAAGTCCAGAAGGGTATGCCAGCATCCTTTGGAAGGATGCTAGTAAAGCACCTCTCGCTGCTGAAGAAATGAAAATAACCGCCAAGGATTTAAAAGATTTTCAAATCATTGATGGCATTATACCCGAACCACCAGGTGGTGCTCATTTTAATAAAGAAGCGGTGTTTAAGGAAACTAAAACATCCATTATTAATGCTTACAATAAATTAAAAGACCTAACAGGTCCTGAGCTCTACTACCAACGCAATTATAAAATTAGGCAATTTGGATTCTTACAACGTTTTAACTACGACAATTTAGGAGGCAATGACAGTGATATATACAAAAATATTAGGAACCGGTAGATACGTTCCTAAAACAATTGTTACCAATGAAGATTTAAAACAATATGTGGATACTTCTGACGAATGGATTTATTCAAGAACCGGTATCAAAGAAAGACATGTATCAATTGATGAAAGTTCTTTAGACTTATCTTATCAAGCTGCGATTAATGCAATTGATAAAGCAAATATTGATAAAGATGAGATTGATTTAATTATTGTGGCCACTGTCACTTCTGATTATGCATTCCCTGGTGTATCCAATCTATTACAAGCAAAGCTTGGGATAGAAAACATCATGGCTTTTGATATCAATGCTGCATGTAGTGGATTTATCTATGCAATGCAAATCGCAGATAAAATGATTAAAAGTAAAAGTTTTAAAAAAGCTTTAATCATTGGTGTAGAAATATTATCGAGACTCACCGATTGGCGTGATAGAAATACGTGTGTCTTATTTGGTGATGGTGCAGGCGCTATGGTCATTGGCGAAAGTGAAACCAATCAAATAAAAGATATCATCACAGGTTCACAAGGTGATGTAGATATGCTATTATATTGTAAAAACCCTGAATTAAAATCACTTAAACATAATAAAATAAGTGTTCAAGATCATATACACATGCAAGGCAATGAAGTCTTTAAGTTTGCGTCTAGAATTATGCCAAAAACGATTAATCAATTGATTGAACGAAATAATATCACCATGGATGATATTCAATACATTGTTGCCCATCAAGCAAACGCAAGAATCATTCAAAAAGCTGCCAAAGAATTGAATGTTTCAATGGATAAAATGTATGTGAATATTAATCATTATGGAAACACATCTGCAGCCAGTGTCCCCGTTGCCATTGATGAAGCCATTGAAAAAGGATATATTAATAGGGGTGATTTATTCGCAACCGTTGCTTTTGGTGGCGGATTAACTTGGGGCGGAGCCCTCATACAATATTAGGAGATGAACAAAATGGATATAAGAGACTTACTCAATATAAAATACCCAATCATACAAGGGGGTATGGCAAATATTGCCACACACGAACTTGCTTCTGCTGTTAGTAATGCCGGTGGATTAGGTTTAGTTGGTTGTGGTGGCTGGGA
>JAQIBJ010000014.1 GCA_027859085.1 Mycoplasmatota bacterium | reverse complement strand
AGTAAAAAAGGCATAATCATCAATGCGGATTTAAATGCCTCATTAAACATGATACAAAAAAGTAAGCCTGAAGCCTTAGGGACAGGGTTTAAAGGTTGGAACACGCCTAAGCGAACTTATCTATTTAGTTAAGTTTTCGTTTCAAATGAGTAATCGAAGATTACTTTTGTTCTAATGATGTTCTATGCTAAATTAAAAAAATGATAAATAATAACAAGAGGTGGTTTTTTGAAAATAGTAACGTGTATAAAACAAGTTCCTGCGAGTTCAAATGTTGAGGTTGATCCTGTGACTGGAGTTCTTATAAGGGATAGTAACAATGCTAAATTAAATCCTTATGATCTTTATGCTTTAGAAGCATCTTTTTCAATTAAAGAGAAGAACCCAAATGCAACAATAACGGCAATTACAATGGGACCTCCAAATGCTAAAAGTGTCCTTAAAGAAGCCTTATATATGGGAACTGACGAAGCAGTTTTAGTCACTGATAGAAGATTTGCGGGTGCTGATGTTTTAGCGACTTCTTACACGCTTAGTCAACTGATTAAATTAATCGGAGAAGTCGATATTATTATTTGTGGCAAACAAACAACAGATGGAGACACAGCTCAAGTTGGACCAGAAATAGCTGAGTTCCTTGGTGTGCCGCATATTCCTTATGTCATAGAAATACTAGAAATATTAGACGATAAAATTGTTGTAAAAAGCACGTATGATACCCATGATGAAATTAATGAAATAAAACTTCCGTGTTTATTAACAATCGAAAAATCTAATTTAACACCTAGATTGCCATCATATAAAAGAAAAATTAAAATGAAAAATTATCAAATTGATACAGTTACCCTAGATCAACTTAATGATAAAAATCCAAAACATTATGGTTTGAATGGATCACCTACGCAAGTAGAAGAAATTTTTCCACCAAGCAATGAGATGAAATCTAAATTTATTGAGGGTAATAAAGAGACGCTTGCACATGAGCTATATAAAATACTTGATGAGAATAAGTTTTTGTAGGTGATATGATGGGATATATTAAAATTAACCAAGATAAAATTAACGATAAAATTGTAGAACAATTAAAAAAAATATGCCCTTTTGATGCTTTTGTTTATCAAGATGCGTATCTCTCAATTAATGCAGCATGCAAATTATGTAAACTCTGTGTTAATAAAGGACCATCTGGTATATGTGAATATATTGAAGAAGAAAAGACCTTCATTGATAAAGAAAAGTATCAAGGAATCACTGTCTATATTGAACAAAGAGAAAATAAAGCACATCCAGTTGCATGGGAGTTGATTGGAAAAGCAAAGTCCTTAGCCAAAGTAACTAAGGAGCCGGTTTATGCCATTGTCATTGGTGAAGCAGTTGATTCAATTGCAAATAAAGCTTTAGAATATGGCGTTGATAAAGTATTTGTTTATCAAGATGACTTATATAAAGATTTCAATGTTGAATTGTATACCAATATATTAATTGACTATAAAACCAGAATGAACCCGAATATTATTTTATTTGGTGGTACACCAGAAGGTAGAAGTTTTGCGCCTAGAGTAGCTGCTAGATTAAAAACCGGGTTAACAGCTGATTGTACGAGTTTAGATATAAAACCTAATGGTGATTTAATTCAAGTAAGACCTGCTTTTGGTGGGAATATCATGGCAAAGATTCACACGCCTAATCATAGACCACAACTAGCAACCGCTAGATATAAAATATTTAATGCATCAAATAAGGAAAAACCTCATGGAAAAATAATCAAAATGGATTCATCTGGTATTTCCAAAGATACGAGTATTAAATTATTATCATCAGAAAATAAACCAAAAGTTAAAGATATATCTGATGCTGAAATAATTATTGCGGTAGGTAGAGCGTTTAAAAAGAAAAAAGATTTAGAATTAATTGAACCACTTATAAAAAAATTAAATGCAGAAGTTGCTTGTACAAGACCATTGATAGAGAATGGCTGGTTTGACCCAAGACGTCAAATCGGATTGAGTGGAAGAACTGTAAAGCCCAAGCTAATCATCAATTTAGGTATTAGTGGTGCTGTTCAATTTATTGAAGGCATGAAAGATAGTGAAATCATTATCACTGTCAATAATGATATTAGCAATAAGTTATTCTCAATATCACATTATTCAATTGCAGGCGATATTTATGAAGTGATTCCTGAATTGAATAAATTATTGGCTAAGATAATATGATTACAACTGATTATGATTTGTCTGAGTTATATACATTTTATAAACACTATACAACGCATAAGACTAAGTTAGTCTTATTGGATGATGAAGAATTTTATCAAAAGTTAATCGAAGAAAAAATTGTTTTTAGTTCAAATAATGATCATCTTGATGGTTTTTTGACTTGTTGTATTGAAGGAAAAAAAGCGTATATTAGCCTTATTTGTGGTGAAGAGAAAATAGTTTTAGATTTATTAAATTCTTTCGAAGAATATTTAGTGGAAAGTAAAATTTTTGAAATTTGGATTCATTTCTTTAATCCTGTTAAGTTGGCATGGTATCCTAAAGCTAATGTGGTACATCCAGGAATACAAGGTGTTGTTTTAAATAGTGAATTGTATAATATTTATCACAAACTAGGATATAAGGACCATTCAATTCAACAAACATATTATCAAGACATCACAAATTTTGATATGTCTAAACATAAAAAGAAAAATTGCGATTTTAAGATTGAATTTTACAATAGTAAGTTGCACAAGGGCTTAATTGATTTTGCTAAAAACATTGGAGTTAAAGCATGGCATGATGAAATCATTCATAACCAAAGTCTTGATAAACCTTTGCCATTGTTGGTCGCTTTAGACGGAGATAATGTGATTGGTTTTACTGGTCCGATTAGGGCGGAAAGAAATTCAAGAGGATATTTTGCTGGCATTGGAATCATAGAGAATTACCGAAGAATGGGGATAGGGAATGCGTTGTTTTTAAGGCTTTGTGAAGAATTAAAGAATATTGGTGCTAAGTATATGACTTTCTTTACAGGCACACAAAACCCCGCAAGGTATATCTATTTAAATGCTGGTTTTAAGGTTGTAGAAACTTTTGTTACTATGAATAAAAAGTTAATTAGGAGATGATTGGATGGCTTATAAAAGTATAGATAAAGAAGATGTATTATTTTTTAAATCAATAGTAGGCGAAAAATGTACCATTGAAAAGTCAAATATTGAAGTTGATTTTTCCCACGATGAATTACAAACAATTTCAGGCTATCCCGACATTCATCTATATGTCAATGATAAATTACAAATACAAAACATCATGAAGTATGCAAATCAACATAATATTGCTGTGACTGTTAGAGGCAGTGGTACTGGTTTGGTTGGGGCTTGCGTACCAGTTAATGGTGGTGTTTTATTAGATACTTCGCAAATGCATAAAATTTTAGAATTGGATAAAGATAATATGACCTTAAGAGTAGAACCTGGTGTATTGCTTATGGACATTGCCAATTATGTTGAAAAAGTAGATTTGTTTTACGCACCAGATCCAGGAGAAAAAAGTGCAACCATTGGTGGAAATATTTCAACCAATGCTGGTGGTATGAGAGCGATTAAGTATGGTGTCACTAGAGATTGGGTGAGAGGCTTAGAGGTTGTGTTGGCCAATGGAGAATTGGTGAGTTTTGGTGGTAAGGTTGTTAAAAATTCTAGTGGATACTCGTTAAAAGATTTAATGATTGGTAGTGAAGGGACTTTAGGAATCATTGTTGAAGCGACATTAAAACTGATTCCACTACCAAAAGAAACGGTTAGTTTACTCATTCCTTTTGAAAACAGAACAAATGCGATTGATGCAGTTCCAAAGATCATCAATGGACATACTTTGCCAACTGCAATTGAATTTTTAGAGAAATCTTCTTTAAAATTTAGTGAAGAGTACTTAGGCAAAAAATTACCAAATGATGACTATGAAGCATATCTTTTAATATCTTATGATGGTTCAACAAAAGATTCAGTGGATTATGATGTTGAAGTTGTGAGTGATTTATGTGTTAATCAATTGGGTGCTATTGATGTTTACCTTGTTGATACAGAGGAAAGAAAGAAGTCAGTATGGAGTGCAAGAGGTGCTTTTTTAGAAGCAATTAAAGCATCAACATCTTTAATTGATGAATGTGATGTCGTGATTCCTAGAACGAATATAACCGAGTATTTAGATTTTACACATCAATTAAGTGAAGAACTTGAAATAAGAATTCCATATTTCGGGCATGCAGGAGATGGCAATTTGCACATTTATTTTTGTAAAGATAATCTAAGTGATGATGATTGGTTAAATAAAACGAATATCGGTTTTAAAAAAATGTATGATAAAGCGTTTGAGTTTGGGGGAAAAGTATCTGGTGAACATGGTATCGGTTACGCAAAAAGAGCTTATTTAAAAGATCAAGTTGGCGATATTCAAGTTGAACTCATGAAAGGCATTAAAAAGACTTTTGATCCGAATAATATTTTAAACCCTAATAAAGTTATCTAGTTTAACTTTCATCATTGTGAATATAAGTTAATTTATATAAATATTGAGTAGACTTTTTGTAAAAGGAAGTCTGCTTATTTTTAGAGACATTGTATATACCTGAAAAAACCATAATATATTATGTATTTTTTTTCAAGATGATGATATAATACAATTGATATTGTATTAAAATTTATTTAAATTAGGTGAAAAAATGAGCGTTATGCTAAATATGTTAAAGTACAAAGAAGACTTGAGTATGACTGAAAGAGCTGTGCTGGACTACTTAATAGAGAATAAAGCTGTTCTTAAAGATTTATATGTAGAAAAGATTGCAGAAGCTGCTTACGCGAGTCCAGCAAGTGTTGTTAGGATGTGTAAAAAGCTAGGTTATAAGGGATTTAAGGATTTTAAGATTGATTTTATTTTAGCCAACGCTAAAATTGAAATTCCTGAAACTAAAAAATATAATGATGTTATTCTCTCAAAAAATTCTGATTTTGGAGAAAGTGTCATTCAAAACAACATCAGGATTTTAGAAGAAACTTTAAAAATATATGATCCTGTCACTTTACATAATGCAGCGGTTTCTATTATGAAGGCTAGGCGAGTATTCATATTTGGTAAAGGATCTTCCTATTTGGTTTGTAAAGATTTAGAAATGAAATTAAGACGTATAAATAAACTTGCCATTGCTCAAGAAGAATCGCATGAGCAGCTTGTTGATGCATCCTTTTTAAACCAAAATGATGTCATCGTCTGTATATCAAACAGTGGTAAAACGAAAGAAATTATTAGTGCGGCTTTATTGGCCAAAGATAGAAAAACGAAAATTATTAGCATTACCAAACTAGGATCAAACCTATTGGCGGATTTAAGTGATATTGTTCTCTTTACAACTTCATTAGAGGGAGATTTTAGAAGTGCAGCAATGACTTCTCGGACGTCTCAACTTTGTATAATCGATGCTCTATTTACCAATTGTGCCTATATCGATATTGATCAAAGTGTTAAGATGATTGAAGAAACCTATCGAATATTTAAAAAATATAAAAGATAATAACAAAAAAAATGATTTTTTTAAATCATTTTTTTTGTTTCTGAAAAAAACAACCTAAAAGTATTTACGTTATTGAATAAAATTGATTATCATTTATAATGTAATTATTAGGTGTAAATATATGAAAAAATTAGCAATAAGTATGATGAGTGGAACTTCCTTAGATGGTATTGATATTATATTCGGAGAAATAGAAGGAAGTAAAGAAACCACCAAGGTTGAAATTCTTCATGCTAAAACCTATCCTTATGAGAAGAATCTTTTAATTAAAATTAAAAAAGCAATTTCTCTTGATGCGAGCACTTCTAAGCTTTTGTGCAGTTTAAACTATGAATTAGCAGAAGCCTATAGTAAGTGTGTTTTTAGTTTTTGTAAAGATTTTAATATTAAAATGGACAACATTAATTTTATAGCAAATCACGGACAAACGATTTATCATATAGCTGAAGACGAAGATGATTATGTTAGTTCCAGTATGCAATTAGGTGATGGAAGTATTTTGGCGAATTTAACAAAAACGATGGTTGTATCGAATTTTCGAATGGCTGATATTGCTAGAGGCGGCAACGGAGCACCATTAGTGCCTTATGCAAATTATGTATTATTTAAAAGTAATCAAACAAATAGAATATTACAAAATATTGGTGGCATTGCAAATCTAACTTATCTAGAAAAAAATTGTAAGTTAGACGATGTCATTGCTTTTGATAATGGACCGGGAAATATGATGATAGATTATGCAATGCAACGTTTATATAACAAAGCATATGATGAATCTGGTTTAATAGCTAAATCTGGTTATATCATAAAACAGATGTTTGATGAAGTCATTAACCATCCATATTTTTTAAAAAAGCCTCCGAAGTCAACCGGAAGAGAATTATTTGGAAAAGAATATTGTGATTATTTAATAAATAAATATAATCAGTTTGAAAAACAAGATTTAGTATGTACATTGACAAATATTACAGCATACACCATTGTAAAATCGTATAAAACGTTTTTAGAAGGTTATTCACCTTTGGATGAGATCATCGTAACAGGTGGCGGTTCTAGAAACAATACTTTATTAGATTTGATTCGATATTATTCAAAATCTGATAATGTTTGTCTATTGGAAGATTATGGTTATGATAGTGATTATTTTGAATCATTGGCTTTTTTGATTTTAGCTAATGAGACTTTATTGGGCAATGCTTCAAATGTACCAAATGCAACAGGCGCTGATGATTATGTGATTTTAGGTCAGATTAGTCCTGTAAGAAGGTGATATGATGAAATACATTATTGCTTATGATGGTGGCGGCACAAAAACAAGAATTAATGTCATTGATTTAGAGGGAAATATTCTCTTTGATAAAATCACTACAGGTTCTAATATTGTCAGTGCTGGTGAAAGCGAGTTTGAAAAGATTATTAAGGGTTTGTTTTTAGATGCGATGAAAGCGTTAACACTTATAGCCGATGATGTTTCTTTAATATATTTAGGCTTAAGTGGCGCAGATTTAAAAGAAGATTATCAACGACTAGAGAAGGTTTGTTCATCAATCTTTAATGATATTAAATTTAAAGTTGTCAATGACTCTTGGATTATTTTAAGAAGCGGATTAAATAAGGCTTATGGTGCTTGTTGTATCGCAGGCACTGGAACCAATGCTTGTGCAATAGATCAATTTGGCAATAAAGCAATTTTAAAAGCATTAAGTTATATCACAGGCACATTTGGTGGGGGATTAGATATCGCTAGGGATGCCTTGCATTATGCTTTTAGAGCGGATGAACTAACCTATAAAGATACTTTGCTAAAAACCGAGATTCCTAAAATACTAAATGTTAAAGACATGGAAGAAATTATCCCTTTACTTTATCCCACTAGATTGCTGGATAAAAAAACTTTTGGAAATATTACAGGTGCAGTTGAAACATGTGCTTTGCAGGGTGATGAGGTTGCTTTAATGATTTTAAGAAATGTCGCAAAGCATATAGCACAACAAACTGCTGGTGTTATTAAACAACTCGGTATGGAAAATGAAGTCTTACCCGTAGTTGTTGGTGGCAGGGTTTTTCAAATTAAGACAGAAATTTTTCTTAACACATTTAAAGAAACTTTAAAATTAGAAGTGCCGAATTTTAAACTTGTTATTCCCGAGTTTAGTCCAGTCGTAGGAAGTTATTTACTTGCTTTGGATGAACTAAGTATAGAACAAACAAAAAAAATTAAAAGTCATTTAATAAAGAGTGGTGGAAAATTATGAAATCAGGAATCAAAGTAGTAACCATAGGTGGCGGATCAAGTTATACCCCAGAACTTGTGGAAGGATTTATTAAAAGATATCAAGAGCTTCCAGTTAAAGAGTTATGGCTTGTTGATATTGAAGATGGTAAAGAGAAATTAGAAATCGTTGGGGCATTGGCAAAGAGAATGGTAATGAAAGCCAAAGTGCCGATGAAAATATTTCTAACGCTTGATCGAAGAAGTGCATTAAAAGATGCAGATTTTGTCACAACACAATTTCGTGTTGGTCAGTTAGATGCAAGGGTTAAAGATGAAAAGATTCCTGCAAAATATAATATGTTGGGTCAAGAAACATTAGGTGCAGGTGGCGTTTTTAAAGCATTGAGAACAGTGCCAGTGATTTTTGAAATTATCAAAGATATAAAAGAGTTATGCCCTAATGCTTGGTTGATAAATTTCACCAATCCAGCAGGTATTGTCAGTGAGGCAGTGTTTAGATATAGTGATTTTAATCGGTTTATTGGTGTGTGTAATGTACCCATAAACCTCACCAATCATTTTGCAAAAACATTAGGAGTGAAGGTAGAGAACTTAATACCTTATTTTGGCGGTTTAAATCATATGTCTTATGTATTTAATGTCTATCATCAACATAAAAACCGTTTAAATGAAATCATCCAAGATTTAAAGAAGAAGCAAATGAACATGAAAAATATAGATGAATTAGAATGGGACTTGAACTTTATAGAAAAAATTGGTGTATATCCAAGTCCTTATCATAAATACTATTACTATTATGAAGAAATGTTTGCCAAATTTATGAAAAATTATGAAGAAGGTAAAACAAGAGCTGAACATGTAAAAGAGATTGAAAAACAATTATTTGAAAAATACAAAGATCTAAATCTTTTTGAGAAACCGAAAGAATTAGAAGAAAGAGGCGGCGCTTACTATAGCGATGTTGCATGTAATGTGATCAGTTCAATTTATAATGATAAAAAAGATTATCAAGTGATTAATACAATTAATGAAGGTTATATCACAGATTTACCAAATGGTTGTGCCATTGAAATTACTGCAAGAATTACTAGACACGGACCTATTCCTGTTTACATCGGCAGATTACCAGAGGGCATCAAAGGGTTGGTCCAAAATGTGAAGAACTTTGAACAGTTATTGGTTGATGCAATTTATGAAAGAAGTTTAGAAAAAGCGAAAATTGCTTTACAAATAAACCCTTTAACGAAATCAATCAAAAATGCATCACTTGCTTTTGATGAATTAGTTGAAGCACATAAAGAGTATTTAAAATATTATTTATAAGAAGGTATGTATGAAATTATTTAAATTTATTGACAAAGAACCAGTGTATTATTATAAAACATCTAAACAAGTGGAAATACCTAATGAATATCATAATAAACCTTTTAGGGCGATGTGGGTTTCTAATGTTGTGAATATAGACTTACCAACAATTGAGGATATTGATTTGTATCAAAATGAGATTATAAAGATGTTAGAAACATGTGTTGAGTTTAATATCAATGCTATTTTCTTCCAAGTTAGAACTACAAATGACGCTTTTTATGAATCGGAATTCAATCCTTATAGTCGTTATTTTACAGGTAAAGAAGGAAATAAACCGCCATATGATGTCTTAAAATGGATCATTTCAGAAACAAGAAAAAGAAATATTGAGTTTCACGCTTGGTGTAATCCTTATCGGATTAGCATGGATGGTAAATTGTCAGTAGAAGATTATCTAAATACCTGTGATGATATGAATTTTGCAAAAAAACATCCAGAATATATCGTTTTAGATCAAAAAGGACAATTAATTTTAAACCCTGCAAAAAAAGAAGTTAAGGATTTTATTATTGATTCAATGATTGAAATTGTTGAAAATTATGATGTTGATGGTATTCATTTCGATGATTATTTCTATCCTTATAGTGGTTTGGACCCAAAACATGATGATTATAATGAATTTAAGAAACAAAGTGAATCATTAGAAGATTTTCGAAGAAATAATGTGAATGATATTGTGAGAGGCGTTTATAAAGCCGTTAAAGCAATTAGCAAAGATTTAAAATTCGGTATAAGCCCTTTTGGTATATGGAAAAATAAAAAACCAAATGAGTATGGAAGTCATACCGCTTTGGGTTGTACTGAAAGTTATTATGGGCTATTTACTGATACCCTTGCATGGATCAAAGAAGGTACTATAGATTATGTCGTGCCACAAATTTATTGGGAGTTTGGGCATGAGATAGCACCTTTTGCTGATATATGTGATTTTTGGGTAGAAGCATGTGCTGGAAGTGGTGTCAATTTATATATCGGACATGGCGCATATAGATTAGGTACAAAAGGTGAGTTTCTAAATAAAGATGAATTGGTTAATCAGGTTAAATATACAAACCAATATCAAGAAATAGATGGAAATGTGTTTTTTACATATAAGAATTTTATTGAAAAAGAAAAAGCGTATCCTGGAATGCAAGCATTAAAAATACTATTAAATGGAGAGAATACATGAAATTACTAAAAAAATTATTATTATTTACAATAACTGTTTTCACATTAGCAGTAGCTTTTGTGCCTGTAAGTGGAAGCTTTAATTTAGTGCCATTACAAAGAAATGGATCAGATCTCACTCATTTTTGGTCAACTGAAAAAGTGATGATACCAGATACTTATACTGAAAAAGATACTGAATTTAGAGGCGTTTGGGTAGCGACAGTTTATAATTTGAATATGCCGCAACATACAAGTGAAACTCAGTATAAAGCTGCTTTTCAAAACTTAATATCTGAACTCCTTGAAAGCAATATGAATGCTATGCTTTTTCAAGTTCGACCTTTGAATGATGCATTTTATGATAGTGATTATGCGCCTTGGAGTCGTTATTTAACGGGAACAGAAGGACAAGATCCTGGTTGGGATGTTTTAGCTTGGATGATAGAAGAAAGTCATAACAATGGTATAGAATTTCATGCTTGGATGAATCCTTACCGAGTTGCAAATACAACAAGCTCTAAAGAAACATACATAAATACTTTAGCAGATAATAATTTCGCTAAATTGAGACCGGATTTAGTGGTAAGCGGTGAGGTTGATTCAAATAATCGCAATCCTTTGATTCTTAATCCTGGTGAACCTGAAGTTAAGCAATATATTCGTAATGTAGTTACCGAGATTATCACTAAATATGATGTTGATGGTTTACATTTCGATGATTATTTTTATCCATATAGTGGTATTAGTCAGGATTTAAATACTTATAATACATATAAAGAAACAAATCAAAGTCTTGATGATTGGCGTCGTGAAAATGTCAATGATGTTGTTAGAGGTGTCAAAGAAGATATTGATGCATATAACTTATCCTCTGGAGAATTTGTTAAGTTTGGTATTAGTCCATTTGGTTTATGGGGTAGTGGTATTGAAGGCTATACTCAATATTTACCAGGTGGTAGTAACACTGGACCGACAAACTTAAGTTCTTATCGCGGTCAGTATGCAGACAGTAAGCGATGGGTTGAAGAAGGATGGTTACATTACATTAGTCCTCAAGTATATTGGAATTTCACTCATACAACAGCACCATATGCAGATGTTGTTGATTGGTGGGCAAGCATAGCAAGAGGCACAGGTGTAGATGTTTATATAGGACATGCACCATCAAGTGCAGACAGAGATAGTTGGTTAACAGAAGAAATAGCTGATCAGTTAAGATATAATCTGAAACATCCTGAAATCAAGGGTGAGATTATGTATAGTGCTGCTTATTTAGATAAAAGCCATATGCAGTATGTAGAAACGAACAATTGGACCGTCACACCTTTTAATGTATATGATACATCAGAAGCTGATATACAAGTTGACTTAACTGGTGATAAATCTGGCAATATCTTTTTAGATGATGTAACTGTTTCATTAACTGCAAGTGATAGCATTTGGTATCAACTTGATGATGGCGCTTGGCAAGAGTATAGTGTACCTTTTGTTATAAGTGAAACTGGGTCTCATGTGGTTTATATGAAAACCAGAGATGAATTTGGTGTTGAAAGTTCAATTATTTCACAAAACATTACCATACAGTATTTGAATATTGATGTTCCTGACATTTCAATGACTGGTACTACCATTGATGATGATTATGTCGTTGGAAGTATCGTCAATATAACATCTGATACAGAAGATATCTACGTGAAAATGAATTTTGGTAGTATTGGGGAATATTCATTGTATACAGAACCAATTGTATTGAATGAAGCGGGTCGATATTACTTCTATGTTAAAACCATTGATGATAGAGGTACTGAAAGTGAAGTTGTAGAATTTGGAGTTGATGTGGTTTTAGAATGCTATTCTGATCCTCTCATCAGTGTGGATGGAATTGGGAATGATCCAAATTATCAATCTGCAACCATTACACTCACTGGAGAAACAGCACTGCAATATAAAATTGATGATGGTCAGTGGTTAGACTATTCAGCGCCGTTTACCTTATCTGATGAAGGAAATTATAATATTTATTATCGCAATAATGATGCGTGTTTAAATGTTTCAGAGAAAAATATTATCATTGATCAAACACCACCAGAGGAGGCATCAATTATCATTGATGGTGGGTACGATGGTGAAAGATATTATACAAGCATTACAAATGTAACGATTAATACAAGTGAATCTAATGTATCAATTCATTATCGCTTACATAATGGTACTTCTTGGACAACTTGGAGTATTTATGAAGAACCAATTGTTTTATTGTTTTCTTCAACCTATACATTAGAGTATAAGGTTATCGATGAAGCTTTAAATGAAAGTGAAGTCATATCTAAAAGAATTAGATTATCAATACCACCCAGCGAAACGAATCCTTTTGTTGTAAGAGATGGATCTGCGGTAACTTATTATAATACTGACCTGCTGATCCCATTACCAGTAGATTATACAGAAAAAGAGGATGAAATTAGAGCGATTTGGGTTGCGACTGTTTCTAACATTGACATTGGTATATATGAAAGTGAAGAACAATACAAAGCCGAAATTATTAAGATGCTTAATACCATAGAAGATAATAATTTTAACATGATATTTTTTCAAGTTAGACCTATGAATGATGCGTTTTATGACAGTGATTACTCCCCTTGGAGCCGATTTTTAACGGGGGCAGAAGGACAAGACCCAGGTTGGGATATTCTGTCTTTTATCATTGAAGAATCTCATAAGAGAGGCATTGAATTCCATGCATGGTTAAATCCTTATCGGGTTTCGGCAGATACTGGTACTAAAGAATCTCAATTAGAGTTGCTTCATGATGAAAATTTTGCTAAACAAAACCCAGATTTAGTTATTTCAGACAATGCTGGAAAATTAATATTAAACCCAGGTGAAAGAAGGGTACAAATATATCTAAGAAGTGTGATTCAAGAATTAATCAATAAATATGATGTTGATGGCATCCACTTTGATGATTATTTTTATAGTTACAATGGTACACCATTAAGTGCAGATAGTGATTTGTATGAACGATTAAAAGAGCCTGAGCAATCATTGGATGATTGGCGAAGAGAAAATGTAAATACAGTTGTACGAGAAGTTTATGAATTAATTGAAACATATAACACTAATTTTAGCGAAACTGTAAAATTTGGGATCAGTCCTTTCGGAATTTGGTCTTCAGGCGGTGAAGAAGGCAGTAACACATCTCCATATACAATGCAAAGTTATTCTGATCAATATGCTGATACAAAGCATTGGGTTGAAATGGGTTGGTTACATTATATTTTACCGCAGTTATATTGGCAGTTTGATCATAACAGTGCGCCTTTTGCTGATTTAGTTGATTGGTGGGCTGAATTGGCTCAAGAAAACAATGTTGATTTAATCATTGGTCATGGTTTCTATCGTTATGATGATGATAGTTGGGACGATACCAATGAATTGCCAGAACAATTAAGATACATTTCACAATACGACATTGTTAAAGGTAGTGCATTCTTCAGTTATAAAGTTTTAAATAGTTTAGACAAAGAAGTCGTAGAATTTATGGATAGATTAAATAATTATTACTGGCAAGACTATGCTGGATTCACTTGGGATAGTGATATTGAGAAAACAGCTTGTGGTGTTGGTGAAGAATACATGAATGGAGAATGTTACTCAGTTTGTTCAACTGATGAAGAGTATGTTGATGGCGTTTGTGTACCACTTTGTCCAGTTGGTGAAGAAAATATAGACGGAGAATGTACATCAGTTTGTCCAACAGGTGAAGAATATGTAGATGGAGAATGTACCTCAGTTTGTCCAACGGGTGAAGAATATGTAGACGGAGATTGTACATCAGTTTGTCCAACAGGTGAAGAATATATTGATGGAGAATGTACCTCAGCTTGTCCAGTTGATGAAGAATATATTGATGGCAATTGTGAGTCAATATGTGGAGAAGATCAGTTTTATCAAGATGGGCAATGTGTTTACAATGAATGTCCTGATGGATATGAAAGAATTGAAGGTGCGTGTGTACTCATTGAACCTGAGAATACAGGCTGTGGATTTTTTAATATGATAAGTTTTTCAGTGATAGGATTGCTTTCAATGGTATTCTTTGGAACTTATAGAAAGTGGTTCTAATATGCGAGAGATATCAGATTTATTAAAAACAGGTGTAGATTTAGGAGATTTTCCTGGTGCGAGTTATGCCATTGTTTACAAGAACAATAAGATAGACTATGATTATATTGGTTATCGGCAGTTAAAACCTTTTAAGGTGGTTAATGACGGTCAAGAAATTTATGATTGTGCATCATTAACAAAAGTTATTTGTACAACCACCATGGTGATGAAATTAATAGAAGAACATAAAATCTCATTGACTACATTGATATCCGATATTTTGCCTAAATTTAGACATAATGATATTACAATTTATCAGCTTTTAACCCATAGTTCTGGATTGCCAGCTGATATTCCAAACGCAAAATCATTAAAAAATCGTGATATGGTTTTAACTAAAATATATGATTTTGATTTAATCAATAAACCAGGAAATAGAATTGTTTATTCAGATGTAGGATTTATTTTATTAGGTATTATTATAGAAAAAATTACTGGAAAAATGTTAGACGTATATGCGGATGAAATTATTTTTAAACCTTTAAATATGATCGATTCATCATATCATCCTGTCAAAGAGAGATGTGCACCAACAGAGTTTAGGGATGATGATGTGTATCGAGGCTTATTAATAGGTCAAGTTCATGATGAAAAAGCCTTTGCTTTAAATGGTGTAGCTGGACATGCTGGATTGTTTTCAACGGTAAAAGATATATCAAAATTTATCATGAGTATTCTAAATAATGATGGATTGGTTCTTAAACCTGAAACTGTTGATTTATTATTTCCTTTACAAATATCAGATATTAATCAACAAGGCAAAGAGTTGTTTAGATCTTTAGGCTGGGAGAAACCGACAATGGGTGGAACAGCTGGTGATGAGGTTAGTTTTGAGAATACAATTTTACATACTGGTTTTACAGGTTGTAATATGTGGGTAGAAAGAGAAAAGGGAATTGGATTTGTAATGCTCAGTAATGCAGTCCATCCATTAAGAACAGGAAATAATATTTTAAAATACAGAAATCAAATAGGGAATATTATTCTTACATCAAGGAGGGTAAATAGATGAAGAAAATATTGTGTTTTGTTATAGTAACAAGTTTTGCATTTGTTCTTATTGCTTGTGGTCAAGTCGATACAAACCTTACTGAAACCCCAACGAATTTGCAAACAACGACAGAAGCAGAAGCTATAACAATAAATGTAGAAACAAATTCAATGACTTTAATTGAAGATGAAACACATCAGTTAGTAGTAACCACTAACGATGTCGAAGGACTTATTTATAGTGTTGATGTCGCTGGAATTATTAATTTAAGTGATACAGGCTTTATTACTGCTGTTTCTGAAGGAAGTGTTATGATTACGCTAACCTCAAGAAGTGATTCTTCTATATTTGAAGAAATAAATGTTGTAGTTAAAGAAGCGGTGGATTTAGTAAGTAATCGTATAGAAGTCGATTTGATTGAAGGCGAGAGTCATCAATTAGTCATTACTTCAAATAAAGATTATGAATTTGAAGTGACCAACTCTAATATTATTTCTGTCAGTGATAATGGATTAGTGTTGGCCAAATCAGAAGGAGAAGCTTCTGTGATTGTTACATCAACTTATGATCCTTCTGTGAGTATCTCTATTACTTTTAATGTTGATAAATTAATTACATTAGATGTTAATAAATCAAATTATGTTTTAGTTGTAGGTGATACTGAATCTTTAGATGTAGAATCTAATGATGGGTTAAACTATTTAAGCGGCGACTCTAATATCGTGTCAGTAAGTGAAACTGGTGAGTTAACTGCTATTGGTTTTGGCGAAACAACCGTAACGATTCGCTCAACTTATAATCAAGATGTTGAAGAAGTTGTAACAGTAACGATTTATAAATACACTGAAGAAATATCAATTGAAGGTAATGATTTAATGATCAAAGGGATGGCTCTAAATTTAACCATAGATCCAGTACCAGTGGGAAGTTTTAATGATGTTAATTGGTATTCAAGTGATGAATCAGTTTTAACTGTTGATGAATTCGGAGAAGTGACTGCTGTGAATGCAGGTAGTGCAACGATATCAGCTGAAAGCACACTAGATGAATCCATTGCAGATACTTTTAATATTACTGTTGTGGATGTTTTGGTGGTTGATGAAAGTAAAGTTCAAGGTGATACCTATCAATACGAATCGTTGGAACTTGAATTTGGAGAACAATTATTTAATTCAATTTCTGATGCTTTATTGGTAGCAAATGTTGATACGATGATTTATATTGAAACTGGAACTTATCAAGAAGATATTGATGTTAATGTTGATGGTGTTGAATTAATTGGCATTAATGAAAATGTTATTATTGATGGTTTAGTAAATATTATCGCAAATAATATAACTTTATCTAATTTGATTTTCGAATCAGATGCAAGAATTGAGAATGCTTTACCGATTTCTAATTTTGTCTTTGAAAACAATACTGTGAGAAATGTCACACATACAAATGGCTATTTTATTAATTTGGATGATAGTACCAATACAAGCATCATCAATAATAGTTTCACAACAATTAATGGTGATTGTATTATTATAAATAATGTTCAAGGCAATTTAACAGAAATAGAAGGAAATATATTAAATGACTGTGAAACAGCCATTACCATAGTGGCAACTGAAAGTTTAAATGAAACTGATGAAATAAGAATCTTTTGGAACGAAATCACTAATATTGATTTAGCATTTGATATCAATTTATCAGTGGAAACAGTAGAACAAGATCTTTATAAGGTCGCTAGATTTAATAAAGTTACAAATTTTGTTAATGCTGTAGTGGTTAATGAAGATAGTGAATTTGATTTTACTTTAAACTATTGGGGAGAAACTGAGCTTGATTTTAATCAATTTACAAATGTTGATCCATACTACTTAAAAGGCAATTATACAGATGCATTGGTTATTCCTACAAAAACATCTTATGATCCAGATTTGCCAATACAAATCAATGTATTAAATCCTATTGACGAAATAATGATTGGTGAGACGCATACATTTGAATATGAGATATTACCTTATGAACTTGCGAATGCACCTATTAAATTTATTACGGGTGACCCAAGTATTATTATGATTGATCAAACAGGATTAATTACGCCATTATCTAGTGGTGAAGTTTACATACAGGTTAGGAGTGGACAAGTGTCTAGTATTAGAACCCAAACCGATTTTAGTGTCATCACAACACCAGGGATAGAAATTATGAGTTCAAACAATTATAACGATATTGTTGTGGGAGATACTTTCACTTTAGAGACAATATTATTTCCTTATACGATTGAAGGAGAATCAGTCAACATTGTTTCCGATGCAACAGGTGTGGCGACAATAGATGCGAGCGGCATTGTAACAACTCATTCAGAAGGGTTGGTTACATTTACAGCCAGTTTGGATAGTGACCCATCAGTTAGTGTTGATTATACTGTTTATGTTCACGCTGCCTTAAATCCGGAATCAAGTCTTTTGGATTACTTGACAACTCAACAAATTACTTATTCAGAAATACATAAATGGACTGCTTATGGATTCCAATATAATTATTACGATACAAGAGCTGAAAGTGTTTCTAGATATTATTTCGGTGACATTCCAATAAATGATTCAAAAATGCTCTCGGTATATTATGCAATTAGACCAGGTGAACCAATGGACCCATTACCAGATGGCGTTACGCAATATAACCCATATAATGTGCAATGGGTTGTTGTACATGATACAGCAAGTACTGCAACAGGCAGTAATGCATTAGCGCATGCAAATTATCTATATAATAATACGTTGTTAGAAAATGAGTTATGGGTTTCTTGGCATTTTACAATAGATGATCAAAATATTTATCAACATATTCCTGAAATAGAAAGAGCATTTCATGCTGGTGATGGTAGTTCTTCACCAGGAGATAGTATCACTTATTTAGGTGGCGGTAATCGAAATGGTATTGGAATTGAAATGAGCATCAACGAAGATGGTGATTTATTCCGCACATGGCAAAGAACTGCAAAACTTGTAACTTATTTATTGATTAAATATAATTTACCGATTGATCATCAAGCCTATCATCAAGATTTTTCTGGTAAAGACTGTCCAAGAACATTAAGAAACGCTGGGTTAGTACCTTTATTTGAAGAGTTTCTTGCAACAGAGTATTATATTCAAATGAATTTTCCTGATGCTGAAATCAGTATGGTATCAAATGACCCTGAATATTTAGATGATCAAGGACGAATCATTCAAATTCCTGAAAGAGCCATGACGGTAAGCTATACGATAACAGTTACAAATGATGGTGTTACTGAAAGTAGAACTTTTTATACTTATTTACCAGGTACAGTAAGATAAACTATATCACTGCACTGAAAAAAATTTTCTAAATATGTAAGAACAGGTATTATCATTAGAAATGTAATGAGTCGAATTGACAGCGTTTTCAGTGCGGTGTAAAATATGGTATAGTATTCTATTACAAGAGTACAAGAAGAAACAAAATTTAAAGAGAGAAAAAGGAGAAGAAAATGAAAAAAGTTTTAACGGTTTTAATGCTAAGTTTTATGTTTTTATTAAGCTTGAGTCTTTTTACAAACATTCAAGCTGCTGAGGAAATTGTTGATCTATATCCTTATGATCAAGAAGCTTGTCTTTTAGCAGAAGATTCATGTACGAACACAAAAGTTGGAAGTGCCAATTGGTCAATGACTTATTTTGGCCATAGATATTATTTTATTGCCGGTGTTATGAGATACGGTCATGAGATGGTTGACGACAATAGTGATGGATGGATTGATGATAATGAATTGTCAGGACTTGCATATAATGCTTTTGCGACAGTATTTTTGAATAATACTGCTTCACAAATTGATATTTTAACTGCAAATTCTCGTACTGACATTACTGATGTTGTTCATAGAAAATACGCACATTTTGATGAAAATGGCGTATTACAAATGTTTGAAGATCATATCAGTCGTTACTACATTTATAATGACGGAGATGCGACTACACCAGATTGGCGTTTAGCTGATGCTGCTGAAATTACTGCTTATCAAGCTGAAGTAACTGGTGGATTAACTGATGGCGACCCTTCTGCAGATGGTTTAACAAGATATACACATATCCGTATGGCTTTAGATGCTGTAGATACTGATGGTTATGTCATTGAACCACTTGGGTACTTAAAATGGTCAAACGCTGATGTTGATACAACAGTTGAACTTGATGTAACTAAATGGTCAACAATTATTGCTGACGATCCAAATAATCTTTACATCCCTGCTGGTTGGACAGTTGTAAGTTTTGGTACAAATGATAGAGGAACAGCAAATACTAAAACTAGAGACTTTATCGAATCATTACCAGAAGCTATGATTGGTGATAGTATTGATCCTATGTTTATGGAATATGTTGATCAACCTGCTGATTTCAATGGTGTTTTAGCATTAGATGATGATGCTACAACTTCAGGAATCAATGTTGTTGTTGATTACAACAGTACATATACTTTGCCGACAGATATTTCGGCTTCATGGGTGAATATGTTAGATGACACAGATGATTCAGTGATTAACGGTGTTGAAAAATTAGATTATGAATTGGAAATTTATCAAGATGGTAATTTATTAGAAACAATTACTTATACTTGGAATGAAACAACCGAAGTGTATGATGCTTCAGGTGAACAAACAATGATTGACACTTCTGTATTTGGTAGTGGATATCAAGGTTTATATATTACAGAAACACCTATAGGCGATGTAACAGAAGTTGAAGTTGATATCGTTATAGGGGTAATGCCTCCAAAATTCATTGGTGTAGAAGATCGTTATCACGATGAAGATATGTTTGTTGATGTATTAGAAGGCATCACTGCAGACGATGGTTATGGAAATAGTAAAACTGGTGATATCGAAGTAACTTTACCTGAAGGATTCAATCCTTACTATCCACAACCTGGAACTTATGAAATTGGATTAGAATTTACACACCATGTATTTATTGAAGGAATTAGTCCTTCTATTGATTTGAATGGTACTGAATACGATTTTGATGGATCATTCAACGTGACTTTCTCTCATTGGGGAGCTGAAATAGGTGTATATGATGATGTTTCAGCATTGCAAGCAAATGCTTACAGTTGGGGAAGTGCTGGTGTAATTATTGAAGTAGCTGGTGATGGAACTGTTATTAGAACTATTAATCGTAGAACTTGGGATTTAGTCGATGTAAATGGTTTGAATACACCTGCGAATGCGTCAGGAATGTTTGATACATGGTTGGCAGATCTTACGCTTGAAACTGATGGTTATGTTATTATTGTCGGGGCTAGTACAGGTGAATCTTATACAACAGCTCGAGCATTAGCGTTCGGAGATCCTGTAGGATATAGTTTACTTTCAGTTGATGATGTCGATGAAAATATTGTTACAGAAGGAACATATATATTGACTGTAGACGACTGTACTGCTCCTCAAGCTTTAGTCGTTAATGACGATTATATGATAGACAGCACTGATTTTGCTAATGTAAACAATGCTATTCTAGCAAATATCGTTGCTTTTGATAACTCTGATCCTGTTGATGATTTAGCAATTTATGTAAGCGACAATGGTGGATTATTGCTTAATACTCCAGGAACATATACTGTAGAAGTAACAGTTGAAGATATGGCTGGTAATACTGCAATAGCAGAATTTGATGTTGAAGTCGTAGCTGCTCCAATTATTCTTACAGAAGCTCAAGTTCAAGCATTAATTGACTCAGTTGACCTGTTAACTGAAGCTGAAGTTCAAGCAATGTTAGATGATCAAATCATTACACAAGCAGAGATTCAAGCATTAATTGATGCAAATGTAATGACAGAAGAAGATGTTCAAGCATTAATTGATGAAATTGATTTATTAACTGATGCTGAAGCTCAAACTATGATTGATGACTCTATAGATGCAATTCCTGAATCAGGTTGTGGATCAGATTCTGGTAGAATTCCTAGCTTAGGAATCGTTGGAATCCTTTCACTATTAGGTGCTGCAATTGTTCTATTTAGAAGAAGAGGTTAATCAATAATTTACAAGAAAATAAACTAGCTTACTTTGTGAGCTAGTTTTTTTTCTTTCTTGACTGAAAATATTTTTTTATTTATGAAAGTTCAATATAATTTTAAGATTAGAACTATAAATATGGGCTTTAAAAGTGTATAATATAATCAATAAAAGAATGGAAAAAAATTGAGAATTAATATTTAAATATTTTTTAAATTTAGTGAGAGGAAGTAAGAAAATGAGAAAATTATTATTTTTATTTGCGGGAGTTTTTTTAATGTTTATCCTAGTTTCTTGTGGAGGAGAAGGTGGCGAAACAGTAGAAACCACTTTAGACTCTGAAGATACAGAATTGACATGTGAAGTGGGTTTTACTAAGGTGGGAGATGCATGTATTGCTAATTCAACTGAAGATGCTGATCCAGTGCTTTCAGGGTTACAAAATGTTCAAATTACCATTGGTGATACCTTTAATCCTTTAGACGGAATTACAGCGAGCGATGTAGAGGATGGAGACTTAACAAGTACAATTATTGTTAATGGTTCTGTTGATAATGATAAAACAGGTGTATATACTTTGGTTTATATTGTAGAAGATAGCGCCGGTAATGAAGATAGGCAAACAATAACTGTAACCGTGGTTGGACTTGAAGGATGTCCTATTCATTATGAAAAAGTTGGAGATGAATGTGTTCAAATTCCAGCAGAAGAAATTATCATTATGCATGGAGCTGTATACGAAATTGATCCATTCCATGAGAATTATTCAGGGACTGATCAATTAGAAAGACAAGAGTTACAAACACAAGTTGAAGAAGAATACAATGTAGTAATACTTTATCGGAATTACCCAGCAAGTGCAGCTTGGGGTCCAGATCGTGTCACTTCAATCATCCAAGCAAGTGTTGTTGGAGAACCTTTAAGTGATATATATTGGATTACAAGTGACTGGGTTCAAGAACTTGTAAAAGGTAATGCATTAACGGATGTATCACAATACATGAACACAATAGGCTCTAATATTGATGAATCTTATTTGGATGTTGGAGAATATCAAGGTGGGGTTTACGGATTTGAATCATATAACCCAACAATGAATGGTGGATTATATTATAATGCTGACCTTGTTATGAGTTTAGGTGTAGACAATCCGACAGATTTATATTTATCAGGCGAATGGAATTGGACTGAGTTTGAAAATTGGGCAACTCAAGTACAAACAGCCTTAGATGGACAAGCTGAAGATATGTATGCTTTAGGTGGCGTTATAAGTGATTATGCTAAATATATGATCTCTTTAAACGGCGGTAGTTTAATTAATAAACAAACAGGTCGAGTGGCTTTTGCTCAAGCACCTGCATTAGAAGCTTATGATTTCCTAACAACACTTTGGGGAAAAGGTTTGTTTGAACCAAATGGACAATATGATTCAGGTAGTCCTCTTTGGATGGGTGGTAAAGTCGCAATGCATCCTGGAGATTTATGGTTCTTAAGTGCTGATAATCGATGGGGAACTATTCCATTTGAATTAGGCTTTGTACCTTATCCAGTTGCTGATGATTATACAGATGAATATACAAGTCCTATTAGTGGTGTTGCTATTATGTCAATTGCTAGTGGAATGACATCAGAAAAAGAAGAATTAGTGTTTAGAGTATGGAACGCACTACAAATATGGAAAACAAACCAACAAACGGATGAAGATTTTGAATTAACATTATTAACTAAATTTGATAAACAAAAATATGTTGATGCATATTTAGAAGTTTACGATAAAGTTTATCTTGATATAACCAACGCAATAGGAATTAGTGCTTATAGTGAAAATGGTTGGGTTAGTAACATTAATGGCGCAATTAAAGAAGGAACATCTAGAACAGCTGTGGATAGAATTAAACCTATTTATGAAGCGGCTTTAGAAGAATATTTAGATTAACCAACATTTTTAATGCCCCCTTCCCGATTTATGAAGGGGGTAATTTCTAAGAGAAGGGAAGTAGCAAGTGAAAAAAATATATATTATATTACTAGCATTCTTGATACTATTACTAGCATTTATAACAGTAGACTCAGTTTGGTTGAGTAATCGTCAAGATTCTCTAAATTTTAACACAGCACCGATTGATAATTCGTTGGTTGATGAATTATCATATTTTGACGTCTCTGATTATTATTCCTATTTAGAAAGTCATGATGCATTTTATCCACTGGATAAAAATATAATCATTGAATCTTTAGACTATACAGATTCAAATGATAAAATCGAAGAATTTGCTTCATATCAAGGATATGACAACGTTTTATTAACTGAAGAAGATGGATTTGTAACATGGGAAGTAGATATTCCAGTTGCAGGTTATTATAATTTGAAAATTAATTATTTCCCTTATGAAGGTAAAAGTTCAAGTATAGAAAGAACACTTTATATTAATGGAGAGGTCCCTTTCGAGGGGGCAAAAAATATAACCTTTCATCGGATATGGGGTAATGCTTCAGAAGTTAAGACCGATGTAAATGGTAATGATATTAGACCGTCTCAAGAAGAACAACCTTTTTGGACAGACAGTTATTTTAATGACCATATAGGCTATGTTGATGGTCCTTATGCTTTTTATTTTGATCAAGGAAATAATACACTATCTTTAGAAGGTATTAGAGAACCTATGATGATAAAAAGTATACAAGTATTAAGTGTAAAAGATAGAAAGTCTTATGAAGAATATACAGAAATCCATAGTGATAAAGATGTCATCAAAGATGAAATCACTTTTGTGCAAGCTGAAGAACATGCATATAGTTCTTCACCAACGCTTTATCCTCTAAATGATAGAACGAGCTCAAAAACGATGCCAAGTAGTCCTAAATTGGTTAAATTAAATACAATTGGCGGAAACAATTGGAGAGTATCAGGAGATTTTATTGCTTGGGAATTTGAAATTGATGAACCAGGTCTTTATCAAATAAGTATGCGAGTTAAACAAAGATTGGCTTCTGGTATGAATGTCTATCGTAACATTTATATTGATGATGAAATTCCATTTGATGAAATGGAAAATTATTCATTTCAATTTAAAAGAAATTGGCGTATTCAAACCCTAGGCTCACAAGATGAAGCTTATCTGTTCTATTTTGAAGCTGGCACACACACTTTAAAAATGGAAGTATCTTTAGGAGAGTACGGACCAATTATTGGACAAATTCAATCTGCGATTAATAATCTTAATAAGTTATATCGAGAAATATTAGTTTATACAGGTCCTGAACCGGATATATATCGTGACTATCAATTAACTGAAAGAATTGATAATCTTGTTGAAAGAATTACAACTGAACGAGATAATTTGAAAGAAATTCGAGAAAATATTATTTTAATTTCAGGATCCAAAAGTGAAAAAACAGGTATTTTGGATACAGTGATTCTACAGTTAGATGATTTTATTGACAAACCAAGAGAAATTCATATTCAACTATTGACTTTTAGCAGTAATATATCTTCTTTAGGAACGTTGGTTTTATTGTTAAGTTCACAACCTTTAGAAATTGATTACTTTCTTATTCATACTTCTAAAGATGAACTCCCTAAAGGCAATGAATCGTTCATTCAAGGGCTTTGGTTTGGCATTAGGTCGTTTTTTGCAACCTTTAACACTGATTATTCAAACTTAGGTGTAACAAATGATGCTGAATTCGATACAAGTATTGAAGTATGGTTATCCATTGGTAGAGATCAAGCAAATGTTTTAAGAAAACTCATTGATGAATCATTTACACCTGAAAGCAAAGTAAAGGTGGATTTAAAGTTGGTTAATGCTCAGGTTTTATTACCGGCAACTTTATCTAAAGTTGGACCAGATGTAGCAATGGGATTGGGAAATAATATACCAGTTAATTATGGAATGCGTAGTGCTGTTTATGACATTTCTCAGTTTGAAGATTTTGAAGAAGTAACAACCAGATTTAAAGATTCTGCAATGGTTCCTTTTGAATATGAAGGTGGTTATTATGCTTTACCAGAGCAACAGGTATTTTTAATGATGTTTTATCGAACCGATATTTTTAGAGAGTTGGATTTAACACCACCAAATACTTGGGATGATGTGATTACTTTAATTCCGGATTTACAAAAACATAATCTTGAATTCTTTTTACCAGTACCTATTACTGAAGGTGCGGTGATGAACTTGCCTCCAAATCCAATTTTTTCAACACTTTTCTATCAAAACGATGGAGAGTTTTATATTAATGGTAATACAAAAAGCGGCTTTAATGAAGGAAGAGGTCCTGAAGTGTTTGAAAGATGGACCAGATTTTATACTGATTATTCTTTCCCTGTTCAAGCGAACTTTGTTAACAGGTTCAGAAGTGGACAAATGCCTATTGGTATCACTTATTATAATGTCTATAATGTGCTAAGTGTTTTCGCACCTGAAATTCGAGGTAAATGGGATTTCTTACCAATCCCTGGTACTGTCGTTGAAAGCGATTCAGGTACAACAGTTAGACGTGAGACTGTAGCAACAGGCACATCAATAATGATTATGAACAACTGTGAAGATAAGGATGCTGCTTGGGAATACCTTAAATGGTGGACAAGTACTGATGTTCAAGTAAGATTTGGTAGAGAGATGGAAGGGATTTTAGGTGCAGCTGCTAGATATCCTACTGCAAATGTTGAAGCAATGAGTCGCTTACCATGGACCGTTGAAGAATATGAAAAATTAGAAGAACAATGGAATTGGGTTAAAGGTATTCCAGAGGTACCAGGTGGTTATATGACTGGTAGACATTTGGATAATGCTTTTCGTTTAGTATTAAATGAAAGTTCAAATCCTCGTGAAACAATTTATGATTATGTACAAGTCATCAATGAAGAGATAGACAAAAAACGTCGTGAATTTGGCTTAGATTAGGGGGCTTAATGTGAAAAATAGTGAAGCTTCAGCAGCTAGAAAAAACAAAAGAAAGTTGCTGTGGACAGAAATCAAAAAAAGTAAACATTATTATGTATTAATGGCTCCTTTTGCTATATTGTTTTTAACTTTTACCGTTTTACCAGTAATTATGTCATTGGGTATTAGTTTTTCTTACTTTAACCTTCTAGAACCACCAAGATTTGTTGGTTTAGATAATTATATAAAATTATTTTTAGAAGATGATATATTTATTATTGCTTTAAAAAATACTTTGATTTTAGCAGTAGTAACAGGACCGATTAGTTATATGATGGCATTCTTATTTGCTTGGTTAATTAATGAACTTGGTCCCAAGTTAAGATCATTTTTAACATTAGTGTTTTATGCACCAAGTATTAGTGGAAATGCATTTTTAATGTGGCTATTGATATTTAGTGGTGATGTGCATGGATATGCAAATTCATTCTTAATTCGTTTTGGTTTCGTCAATAATCCTATACAATGGTTGAAAGATCCAGAATACATGCTTTTAGTCATTATTGTTGTTCAATTATGGCTATCATTAGGAGTTAGTTTTCTAGCGTTTATTGCTGGTCTACAAAGTGTTGACAAGACTTTATATGAAGCAGGAGCAGTTGATGGTATTAGAAATCGTTGGCAAGAATTATGGTATATTACATTACCGTCAATGAGGCCACAATTACTGTTTGGTGCAGTGATGCAGATTACGACGACTTTAGCGATTGCTGCAGTCTCCATGCAGCTGGTCGGATTCCCGAGTGTCCAGTATGCAGGACACACGATTGTCACCCATTTAATTGATTTTGGTACTGTTCGTTACGATTTAGGGTATGCAAGTGCCATTGCGACAGTATTATTCTTGATTATGATTACAACCAACTTAGTGGTTAGACAAGTGTTGAGAAAGGTGGGTAAATAAATGAAATTTTTCACAAAAACCAGAAAACTTAATCGAAGTCTCGGTGGAGATATTATGTTATTAGTTGTTTTACTGTTTTTTGGATTTTTTAGTGCTTATCCATTAATCATGACAGCGTCAAATGCTTTTAAACCACTAGATGAACTGTTTTTATTTCCTCCACGTTTATTTCCTCGAAATATTACTTTTGATAATTTCAGGGATTTATCAGAACTAATAGGAAACAGTTGGGTACCTTTTAGTCGATACTTTTTCAATACAATATTTATTACTGTTGTAGGAACAATCGGCCATGTTATTGTTGCATCAATGGCTGCTTTTCCTTTGGCAAAATATAAATTTCCGGGTAGAGCAATTTTCTTTTCTTTAGTTGTCTATTCCTTAATGTTTGCACCACAAGTTACTGCTACACCAAATTATATTATTATTTCAGGCATTGGTTTAATTGATACCCCTAGCGCGATTATATTGCCTGCAATAGCTTCTAGTTTAGGTTTATATTTAATGAAACAATTTATGACACAGATACCCGATGATCTTATAGAATCAGCTAAGATTGATGGGGCAAGTGAATATCGTATTTTCTTTACGATTGTGATGCCTTTAGTTAAGCCTGCTTGGCTAACTTTAATCATTCTTTTATTCCAAAGATTATGGATTACTGATGGAGGAAGTTTTATTTTTAGTGAAGAGTTTAAGCCTTTAAGTTATGCATTGAGACAAATTGCTCAAGGTACAATTGAAAGAGCAGGAACGATAGCTGCTGTGGCTTTTATTATGATGATTGTTCCAGTAACGTTCTTTATATTCTCTCAATCTAGAATCGTTGAGACTTTTTCTCATTCAGGAATGAAATAGGAGTGTGTGATTAATGAAAAAAATTCTAATGATTATGCTTGGCCTATTTATACTACCATTTTTAATAGGTGCTACTAACTATAATTATTCATATTGGGGAACAGCGATTCATAGTGCACCAGGGTTAAATTATATCGCCAGCATTAATTCTGAAACTTTAGAGGTTAATCTTTCGTCACCAGAAGATTTAGTTGTACATGACAATAAGATTTACCTTGTTGATAAGAATGAAAACAGTCTAATAATTATCAATGATAGTTTTCAAAAAATTAAAGCTTTAACTGAATTTAGTTATAGTCAAATTTATTTAGATATTCTTGCTGAAGACGGCATTATAGATGAAACAAGTTTAACACTTAAAGGCCCCTATGGGGTTGATGTTACAGATAATGGTATCTTTATAAGTGATACAGGAAACTATAGAATTGTAAAATTAAATCATAGTTATGAAGTCGTCAATGTTTTTAGTGAGATAGATGAATCAACATTTGATGAATTGTTGTTCGAACCTAGAAAAATTACAGTTGATCCGACTGATAGAATGTATGTTGTCGCTAAAAATATTTATGAAGGAATTTTAGAAATAAATTCAGATGGAACGTTTAATCGTTATACGGGTGTTAATCCAATTAAACTGACACCATTTGAGATTTTTAGTAGAAGTTTGATGACCGAAGAGCAAATCGCTCAATTACAGTTGTTTTTACCAACTGAGTATACCAATGTGAATATCAATGAAGAAAATTTCATATATGCAACATCAAAGGTCTCTGAAAACAATGATGAAAATCCGATTCAGTTAATTAATCCAAAAGGTGTTGATGTGATTGAACGGGATGGATTTTTCCCGCCTATGGGCGATATTCAGTACGTCGAAGGCATGAATAATTATGTTGTTGATGGCCCTAGTAGTATTGTAGATATTGCATATACCAATGATGGTATTTATACTGTATTAGATCAAAAGAGATCTCGATTATTCACTTATGATAGAGAAGGTAACTTACTCTATATTGATGGAGATGCAGGGAGTCAATCAGATAAATTTAGTGAGGGTGTGGCAATAGATTATTTAGGTGATGATTTATTAGTTTTAGATAGAAAAACTAAGACGATTATTGTCTATGGTTTAACTGAATTTGGAACCTATGTTAATCAGGCCATTCACTTCCATAATGAAGGTCAGTTTGAAGAAGCTGCAGTAGTATGGGAGAAAGTTATACAAATTAACTCCAATTATGAGATTGCATATAATGGTATTGGTAAACTATTATTAAGACAAGAAAAATATAAAGAAGCAATGGAATATTTTAAATTAGGGCACGATCAGTATTACTATTCCAAAGCTTTTCAAGAATATAGAAATAATATCATAAAAAGTAATTTTGGCTACATTTTAGGCGGAATTATACTTATCAGTGGTGTTTTAATTGGCCGTAAGATAAAAAAAGTACATAAAGAAGGAGGATCGATTTTATATGAAGATTAAGCTCAAAGAAATTATTAATGATTACATTCGATTCCCTGCTTATATCATGGTTCATCCTTTTGATGGATATGAAGAATTTAAACGTTATAAAAAGGCTAAATTAACTGTGGCCATTATTTTTATTATTTTATTTGCATACTTTCAAATATTTTCTTATACTAATCTAGGCTTTTTAGTTAACAATAACAATCCTTTAGAGTTAAATAGTTTGGAAGAAATATTTGGTGTTGTACTTTTAGTGTTTCTATTTACTGTCGGTAATTGGAGTATTACAACACTAATGGAGGGAAAAGGCACTTATAAAGAAATTTTAATGGTGACAGGATACGCTCTTTTTCCTTTATTAATTATAGGTTTTCCAAGTGTGGTATTAAGTAATTTTTTTACTCTTGAGGAAATGGCTTTTTATAATTTATTAATGTATATTGCATATTTTCTAAGTGGCTGGATGCTATTTATGGGTATTTTGAATATTCATGAATACGGATTATTCAAAACCATATTAACTTTCTTGGCATCTTTTGTATCGATTGCTGTAATGATTTTTGTTGGATTACTATTTTTTGATCTAATTCAACAATTCATTGCGTTTGTTGTATCGATTATAGAAGAAATTAACTTGAGGTATTGATTATGAAGAAAAAAATATTGATAGTTTTCGTCGTAGTAATCCTAGGGTTTGTTTTGTTTCAAATGTTGTTTAATATGAAACCTGGTGGTAATTACCCTAAAGAAAATATTAATTTTACAAAAGAAGACTTTGTTGATTCAATGTCTTTAAGTAATCGAAATTACTTGGTTACAGAAAATCAAAAATTTGAATTATATATAGATGAAAAAACGTCTTATTTTAAAGTTGTTGATAAGAATTCAGGCATGGTATGGGATAGTAATCCAACCCTTATTGATCCATGGCAATTTGATGCAAGTAAAAATATTACATCAAGCGCAATTGAACGACAAAAAGCAACTTTAGAATTATCTTATTTTAATGAACAAGGCTCTTTGGCAAAAATTAATAATTATCGTTTGAGTATTTCTCATCCGCAAAGTGTTTTGCATGATGAAGGGCTAAGAACGTTTTCAATTAAATACATTGAAGATGGTTTTCAAGTATTGTATGAACTTGGTAATAATGATATTGATTATTTATATTTCCCAAAGTATTTACCGGCGGATCTTCTAGAAGTTCATCCACAACGTTCTATGATGCAACAAATCGCATATACTGGATATGATGAAGAGTTAGACGCATATGTTATCACTGAATATGAAAAAATGTCAGTGTTGGTTAGGGAAAAATTATATGATATTTTTTATGGTCCTGGTAGTTTAGAATACACAAGAGAAAGAGCCATAGAAGAAAACGCCTCATATGGATACGCTGAAGTTATTACAAAAATTAGTTTTGAAATCGGTATAGAGGTGAAATTAACTGAAAAAGGCATGAAAATGTCTGTGATTAAAGACTCAATTGTTGAAGATGATAATGCTAAACTAGCAAGCGTATCATTATTTCCTCATTTTGGGACTGCAATATCAAAATTAGGCGGAGAAGAGACCGAAGGATATATTGTATTGCCTGATGGTAGTGGCGCAGTTATAGAATTTAATAATGGGAAATATTACCAACAACCTTATTCGAAAAAATTATATGGTCATGATTTAGGCTTATTGCCTTATAAGATGCCAGAAACTCAACAAAAAATCAGCATTCCTTTATATGGAATGGTGAAAGAAAATGGTGGGTTCGCAGCCATTATTACCGAAGGTGATGCAAACGCAACCATTAATGCTGATGTTTCTGGAAGAGTAGATTCTTATAATAAAGTCTATCCAACTTTTAATTTCAGAGAATATGAAGCAATTATTCTCGGAACTGGGTTTAATCAATATGCACTTGATTTATGGACAGAAGAAATCGTTGATACAGATTTCACTGTGGAATATGTTTTCCTTGAAGAAGAAAAAGCGGATTATGTTAATATTGCGAAAGCCTATCGAAATTATCTAGAAGACAATTTTGATTTTGATGGTGTTGATACGACAACTGAGACAATACTAACCCTAGAAATGCTTGGCGCATATGAAGATAAATCATTTTTCTTAGGAATACCATATTATCGTAATAAATCTTTAACAACTTTTGATGAAAGTCAATTAATATTGGAGATGTTAAAGTCTCGCGATGTTAATAATCTCAATGTGATTTATAAAGGCATGGTCAATGGAGGATTATCTTCAGGTCTTTCTAATGGTTTCGATGTCGAAAAAGTATTGGGAGGCAACAAAGATTATCAGAGATTATTGAATTATACATCTGAAAATAACATTGATGTGTACCCAAGTGTAAAATTATTAACTGCAAATGACTTTGATAAATTATTTGATAATTATCGCTATGCATCTGCAAGAATTAATGGTGATTTATCTAAGAACTTTACTTATCATTTACCATCAAAATTGGCGTATAGTGAATCTCCAGGCACATTACCTTTTGAGGATGATTATGTGATTAATCCATTATACCTTGAAGAAATCTTGAGTGATTTGATTAACGATTATGATAATAATCTATTAGCTTTTGAATTTTTAGGTAGTTCATTGGGGGGTTCTTATGGTGATAATTTAGTATACAAACAAGATGCTTTAAGGATACAAGAAGAGATGTTAGGTCAATTAGAAGAAGACATCTTATTATCAAACCCATTAGGATTTTCTTTTCCTTATACTGACTTTGTGACAGACTTACCGCTTGAAACAACACTTTATGCAATTTTAGATTATCAAATTCCTTTATTGCAATTGATTTTTGCGGGTAAAGTGGACTATACAACAGTTAGTCTAAATTTAGCAAACCAAAGAACTGTTCAATATTATTTTTTAAAAACAATTGAATCAGGATCTAATCTTAAATATACAGTTTCATATGATAAATCAACTGAATTAAAAGATACTAAATTTAATTATTATTTTTCTACCGAATATGTAAACTGGATCGATAGAATGGAAGAACAAGTAAAAGCATTGGATGAACTTGGTATTCATGAAGGACATTTAGTAGACCATAAAATGGTAATGAATAATGTTTTTAAAGTGTCTTATTCTCATGGATTGGTCATATTGATAAATTATAATTTGAGTCCTGTAGAGAATGTATTGGGTTATAACATTCCTGCTATGGATTATTTAGTGATTGGGGGAGAATAGATGGCAGAATTAGTTAAAAAAATAAACAAAGCCCCTATAAGTTCTGGCCCGAGACAGTATCGTAAACAAAAGTTGATTTGGGCATTTGTGTTTTTAACACCTTGGATATTAGGCTTACTCATATTCTTTATTATTCCCTTTTTTAGAAGTTTATATTTTAGTTTTTATACACTAGAACCGACTCCAGATGGGATTATTTTGACATTTAATGGATTTAAGAATTATTTCTATGCTTTAAACCAACATGTAACGTCTAATACAAGTTTTAGAGTTGAATTGATTAACACGACTTTAGATGCTTTAATTAATATTCCTGTGTTGTTAATATTTAGTTTGTTTATAGCAGTTTTATTAAATATGAAATTTAGAGGAAGAGCATTTGTAAGAGCGATTTTCTTTATTCCTGTAATTCTTAATAGTGCAGCTGTGACGACCGCTTTAGGCGGTGGTGATGCGATAGCTTCCATTCTTGCGGAACAAGGTATTAATCAGATTTTTGATTTAGAATTTTATTTAGTTCAAACAGGTATGATGCCTTGGTTAATTACCTTTATTGTGGGATTGATAGATAGAATATATGTGGTATTATCCCTTGCCGGAGTTCCGATTTTATTGTTCTTGGCATCGATACAATCTGTGCCAAAGCATCTTTATGAAGCGGCTAAAATTGAGGGTGCAACAGGCTATGAAACTTTTTGGCTTATCACCTTGCCGAATGTTAGCCCGCATATTATTACAGTAACAGTTTATGCTTTAGTTGATTCCTTTTTAACATCTCCAGTCAGTGGGATAATTTCTCAAGAACTTGGTAAATCAAATCGCTGGGGAGAAAGTGCAGCAATGGCTTGGATTTATGTAAGTACAATTATTTTAATTTTATTATTATTTGCTGTCTTTGCGAAAATCTTCAAGATTGGCGGATCTCATTATGAAAATTAGTAAGATTCTAGATCGCATAAAAGCGAATATTAATGAAGTTATTGATTATTTTAATCAACCAAGAACCAAATTGGTTTGGAAGAAAAGATTAGGCGAATTTTTCGGTAAGCTATTTAGAATGATCATACTTTTTGGCTTATGTTTTGTGATTTTGTTTCCAATCATTCAACAAATCTCTATGGCTTTAAGGGCTCCACAAGATGTTAATAATCCAGCTGTTATTTGGATTCCAGAAAATTGGTCTTTAATGAATTTAAAGATCTCTATCGTGGTATTGGATTATTGGAGAGCATTATTGAATACATTTCAGTTAAGTTTCATATCAATGCTTTTACAGTTGTTTTCAACTGCCTTAGCAGGTTATGCTTTTAGTAGATTGCGTTTTAGAGGCAGTAACATTTTATTTATATTTGTTATTATTACTATTGTGACACCACCACAAGCGCTGTCCTTAGCACAATTTCTCTATTTTAGACAAACAGGACTCATTGGCAAACAATTCAGTATATACCTGATGAGTGGCTTAGGTATGGGTATTCGAAGTGGAATATTTATATATATATTCAGACAGTTCTTTAAAGGGTTGCCTAGTGAATTGGCTGAATCAGCACAATTAGATGGGGCTAGTGTATTTAGAACGTTTTGGAATATCATGTTGCCAAATGCAAGAGGTGCCATTGTAACGGTTGGTTTATTTGCTTTTGTTTGGCAATGGAATGATGCATATTATGTAGCCATATTTGATGTATCTAGTGAAGCATTTCCTTTGCTAACTATGCAATTGATTAATGCAGCTGAAGGGATGTATCAAGCATTGTTCTATACTGGCGGCCTTAGTTTAATTGGTCAAAATGTTTGGGAAAACCCATTATTCTTAGCTTTAATCAGTAATGTTTCAGCCTTACTGATGATGTTACCATTACTATTAATGTATTTACTTGTTCAAAAACAATTTGTTGAATCGATTGAGAGAACAGGTATTGTAGGTTAGAGGGGACTTATATAATGTTTAATAAACTTTTTAACTCAAAACTGAATGAAATAGCTGACTGGATTATTCGCTTAATTATGTTAAATGTTATGATGATTTTCTACAGTTTAGCAATTGTTACCATCTATCCGGCAATATCGGCTGGCTATAACATGTTTAGTGATTATACAAGCCAGAAAAATCCCACTTTATTCAAAGGATATTTTAAATACTTTAAAACAGAATTATTTAGGAAAATTATCATTGAAATAATCATTGCTATTGTTTTCTTTTTAGCTTACTTGAATATTAGATATTATGATACGAGTTTGGAACAAACTGCGAGTAGTTTTTACTTGATTGGTTATTATATTTCATTGGCATTAATCGCAATATGGACAGCAACTTCGTTTTACACAATTGTTGTTGTTAAGGTGAATCCAAGTGTTCGATATAGAAATTTATTCAAATTAGCATTTTTCTTAGCAGGTAAGTTCTATTTAACAACCTTATTACTAGTATCAATAGTATTAATACCTTTTCTGTTAATTATTCTTGCTTCAACGATTTCACCGTTAGTCTTTATTTTTATGGGGTTAAGTATTCCTGTTCTATTAGGGGCTTTGGTGACGAAAAATGCAGTTAGATATTTAGAAAGGTTGGATAATTCTAATGATCAAGTTAGGGATTGATTTAATTAGTCAGAATAAACATTTGTTTAAGAGTAAACGCCTTGGTTTGATTACAAATCCGACTGGTGTTAACCATGACTTAGAATCAACAATTGATATATTAAACAGAGAAACAAATCTGGTAGCAATGTTCTCGCCTGAACATGGTGTCAGAGGAGACCTGCAAGCAGGTGTCAAAGCCGAAGATTACGTGGATGATATGACTGGAGTTAAAGTCTACTCTTTATACGGAAAATCAAAAAAGCCTACCAAAGAAATGATGGGAAAAATAGATCTGCTTGCTTTTGATATTCAAGGTGTTGGCGCAAGATTCTATACATATCTTTATACAATGGCTTATGCGATGATGGCATGTAAAGAGCATAATATACCAATGGTTGTATTTGATAGACCTAATCCAGTCAATGCCAATACTGTTGAAGGTAATATTTTAAATACAAAGTATCGATCATTTGTAGGTTACTATCCTTTACCCCAAAGATATGGATTAACCATTGGCGAATTGGCAAGGATGTTTAATGAAGAGTTTAACATCAATGCTGATTTGACTATTATTAAGATGGAAAACTATCATAGAGATATGGATTACAGTGACACAGGATTGACTTTTATATTTCCATCTCCGAATATACCGACAATGGAAACGTGTTATGTTTATTTGTCAACGTGTATATTTGAAGGAACAAACCTTTCCGAAGGAAGAGGGACTACAAAACCTTTCCAGATGATAGGTAGTCCTTATCTAGATGTAGACTGGCTTACAGAAGTATTAAAGAAACAAAATTTAAAGGGTGTAAAATTCAGAAAAACTTATTTCACACCAACCTTTTCAAAACATAAAGATATGCTTTGTAAAGGCATAGAATTAATGATTACTGACAAGGATATATTCCAACCAGTGATCACCGGTTTTATCCTTTTAACATTCATTAAGAATCATCATCATGAGTTTGAGTTTTTACCATCTTTTAGTAAAGACGGACATCCTTTTTTAGATTTATTAGTGGGTGACAATTTTTTAAGAGAGGGACAATATTCGATAGCCGAACTCAAGAAAAAAATCAATGAAGATTCTGAAAAATTTAAACAATTAAAAAGGAGGTATCATTTGTATGATTGATTATGATATTAATAAATTATCTTTAGAAGAAAAAATAGGTCAGTTAATTGTCTTTGGGTTTGATGCTTTAACAATCAATGATCACGCAATACAATTGATAAAAAAATACAAAGCGGGTAACGTAATATTATTTGCTAGAAATATTGATTCTCCAGAACAATTGTTTAAACTCAATCAAAATTTACAAAAACTTGCTTTAGAAACATACAATATACCGCTGTTTATCTGTATAGACCAAGAAGGTGGTATGGTTAGTAGAATTAAAAAAGGTGGAACTTTCTTTCCGGGTGCTATGACCATTGCGGCGAGTCATAATCCAAAGAATAGTTATTTATCAGGTAAGCTCATGGGTGAAGAACTAAAGGCACTTGGGATAAATATGAATTTAGCGCCTAGTTTAGATGTTAATAATAATCCTCATAATCCAGTTATTGGTGTTAGAAGTTATAGCGATGATATTGAAATTGTTAATCAATATGGCATAGAAAATATAAAAGGTCTGCAAGAAAATGTGATAGCTACAGCCAAACATTTTCCTGGCCACGGTGATACGACAATTGATTCTCATTTGGATTTACCAAAAATTGATAAAGATTTTGCAGCACTAGAAAAATTAGAACTGGTGCCATTTAAAACAGCGATTAGTTTTGGTGTTAAAGCAATTATGAGTTCCCATATTAATTTTCCGGCGATAACAGAAGATGGACTTCCGACCACTTTGTCACATAATTGTTTAACAGGTTTATTAAGAAATAAATTAAATTTTTCTGGATTAATCATTACCGATTGTATGCAGATGAAAGCCATACAAACTTATTATACAACTAAAAAAGGGACCTTGATGGCAATCGAAGCAGGCGCTAATTTGGTTTGTATATCTCATTCTTCCAAATTACAAATTGAAGCTATAGAATATGTTACTCAGAGTGTAAAGAATCATGAGTTATCAATGAGTATTATTGATGAAAGAGTGAAAAGAGTCTTAGAATCTAAAAAAGAAAATGTAAATCTAAACATTGATGGTTCGTATCAAGATGTTAAAGCAATTGTCGAAATTGAAACATCAAAAGACTTCGCTTTATCAGTTGTAAGAGAAGGATTAACACTTGTTCAAGGAAAGCCTGTTTCATTGGAACAAAAAACTTTATTGATTGCTTCTGAACCGATATCAACAACAATTGCTGATGAAGATGATGGTCAATACAGCATTATTAAGGCTGTGAATAAAGAATTGCCTAATCTAAATACAATGAAAGTTTCTGTTGAACTATCAAGTAAAGAAATAGATAAAATCATTAAAAAAACAAAAGAATATGGTCAAGTAATTTTTTGTTCATATAACGCCAATATATATCATCATCAAAAGGTGTTAATCAAAAAACTAAATGATATATTAGATTTACATGTCATCGCCATGAGAAATCCCTATGATAGTTTTTTTGTTAAAAAAATCAAAAATTTAACATTATTATATGAGTATACACCGAATTCTATAAAGGTTTTAATAGAATATCTTAAAAAGGAAACGACACCTCAAGGTGTGTGTCCGGTGAGATTATGAAAACTTATATCATTGGGGTTGATGGTGGTGCCACTAAAACATTAGGTGTTCTTTTTGATTTAAATGGCAAGGAGATTAAGCGTGTAGTAAAAGGATTTGGAAATTTTAGTGTCAATACCCAAGAAACAATTGACCATTTATATGAAGTTATTGATTCTTTAATTAGTGAAATCGATAAGACGTCCTTAGCTATGATTCAAGTTGGCATAGCAGGCTATTCAAATTATCCCGAAAAAGAAGTATTGATTAGAAATATTATAAAGAGATATAAAGTTATAGTGTCTATAGTCACCGATGCTGAAATAGCATTGAATTCAGTCAAAAGGAATCGTAATAAAAATGTGATTATGATTTTGGGAGGTACGGGTAGTGTTGTCATGTATGATAATCAAGATGAAATACAACTCATTGGTGGGTTTGGACATTTGTTAGGTGACGAAGGTTCAGGATATCATCTGGCAATCACAGCGTTAAAAAACATCATCAATCAGTTTGAAGAAAGACAAGAAATTACACCTTTGTCAAAAAGTATATTAAAAGAAATTGATGCCTTGGAATATTCAGAAATAAAGAATTTTGTCTATAATAATCAAAAAATTGAAATAGCGAAATTGTCTAAGTTTATTTCAGAACATGCGATTAAAGGTGATGAAGAAGCGATTAACCTATTCAAAAATGAAGGCATACTATTGGCGAAACAAGCTATTAAAGCCTACCGTGCAATGAATACATTAGAAGAAGTGATTATTGGAATTAAAGGTGGTTTTTTATTAAATGCGCCATATGTTAAAGAAGCATTAATGTCAGAATTAAATAAGAATAATATTAAATTTAAAATGGACGAGTCATCAGTTGAGCCTGTATTTGGGGCTTACTATTTGGCAATAAGTCATATAGGATAAGAGGTAAAGAATATGGTTGATATTAGTAAAATAACAACAGAGCGAAGAAATGCTAATACAAAAAATATGGATATAGTTTCCACTTGTGAAATTTTAAAACTGATCAACGAAGAAGATAAGTTAGTACCGTTGGCTGTAGAAGCAGCTATAACACAAATTGCTGATGTCGTAGACGTTGTTACGGATGCTTTTCGCAACAATGGTAGATTATTCTATGTAGGTGCAGGTACAAGTGGGCGACTTGGCGTTTTAGATGCAAGTGAAGTCCCACCGACTTTTGGCGTTGATGATTCAATGGTCATAGGAATAATTGCTGGAGGAGATCGTGCTTTAAGAAATTCGATTGAAGGCGCAGAGGATTTTAAGGAAGCTGCTGAAGAAGAACTTAAAAGACATAAAATAACTAAAAATGATGTCATTATTGGTATTGCCGCTAGTGGTATCACACCTTATACCATTGGCGCCATTGAATATGCAAATAAAGTGGGTGCTAAATCAGCTTGTGTTACAACAAATAATGATTCGAAAATCGCTAAGATTGCACAATATCCAATTGAAGCTATTACAGGTGCTGAACCATTAACGGGTTCAACAAGAATGAAATCTGGAACAGCTCAAAAACTCATTCTTAATATGATTACAACTGTCTCAATGGTGAAGTTGGGTAAAGTGTATGAAAATTTGATGATTGACGTTCAGATGTCAAATAATAAATTAGTGTCTCGCGCTAAATCAATTGTCATGGAAGCCACAGGTGTAGATTTAAAAGTTGCTGAAACATATTTAGATAAATACAATTCAGTTAAATATGCTATTTTTTCTATTCTTTCTGAAATAGAAGATAAGCAAGAAATTGAAAGAATTTTAGTGAAACACCATGGAAATGTTAGAGAAAGTTTAAAAAATATTTAATCAATCGAGGTCATATTATGCAAATATACAAATATAAAGATTACGATGCTGCTTCCAATGCAGCCGCTAATTTAGTGATACAAGAAATTATAAAAAAACCCAATATGATTTTGGGATTAGCAACCGGTGTATCTCCAATTGGATTATATCAAAATTTAGTAAAAGCTTATGAAAATGATATAATCTCATTCAAGAAGATTAAAACATTTAATTTAGATGAATATGTAGGGATTAATAATGACCACCCTCAAAGTTATCATTATTTTATGAATCATTACTTATTTGATTATGTTGATATTTTGCCTGAGAACATCAATATACCAGCCACGGATAAAAAGAATATAGAAGAACTTGCAGAAGAATATAATATAAAACTGTTCGGTAATCAAAGAGATTTACAAATTCTAGGTATTGGAAAGAATGGACATATAGGTTTTAATGAACCAGGAAGTCAATTAGGAGGTCAAACTTACAAAGTAAAATTGGATGAGCAAACAAGAAAAGATAATTCTAGATATTTTAATTCAATAGATGAAGTTCCTAAATATGCTATTACAATGGGTATCAAAAATATTATGTATTCTAAAAAAATTCTTCTTATAGCTTTAGGAGAATCTAAAGCAGAAGCCGTTTATAAAATGGTTCATGGCATTGTATCTGATGATTTTCCTGCATCTATTCTACAACTTCACCCAGATATTACGATTATCGTTGATGAAGCTGCTGCTAGTAAACTAAATATGAAGTCTGATCATCTGGTATTTTAGAATTAAGACGCAAAATTTCTTCTTTTGATTTTTTAATATTATGATATAATTTATAAATGAGGATGTGATTTAATGTACCCTTTTCTTTTACCTGAAATTTTTGATTATACGATACCAATGCATGATTTAATGATGATCATTGGCGTATTTTTTATGCTTATATATGTGGCATTTAGATTTGAAAAAAGAGATGGCTATTCTCGCCAACAAACCAATAAGTTATTGGGATTAATTGTCATTAGTTCTTTACTTGCTTTGGTTTCTGCTTTTTTAGTTGATGGTATATTCCATTCAATTGAAAATGGAGAATTAACTTTCGGCTCAATTACATTTCTAGGTGGTTTAATTGGTGGTGTTTTATCATTTTTACTACTTATAAAATACTTCTTTAAAGATGAGAATAAGGATATAAAACAATTATTAAATACTTTAATAACAGGTGTGGTGCTTGCTCATGCAATTGGTCGTATTGGTTGTTTCTTAGCAGGATGTTGTTTTGGTATTCCGACGGATTCATTCTTAGGTGTCGTTTTCCCGTATGGTTATGCTCACCAAGAATTTCCTGATATAGCAATTTATCCTACCCAATTATTTGAATCAGCTTTTTTGTTTATTTTATTTGTCGCATTAAATAAAGTTAAGAGCTTTAAAACAATAGAATTAGAAGTATACCTTATTGCCTATGGAACTTGGAGATTTTTCTTGGAATTTATTAGAGGAGATGACAGAGGATCTTTATTTGGTTTCATTTCTACTGAGTACACCGTCTTTCCAACACCTTCGCAATATATCAGTGTATTAATGGTGGTGTTTGGATTCTATTTATTAAGAAAAAATAAACATAAAAAATTAGAAACTAAAATTCAAACCAAGTAAATAATAGCCATTTGTTGATAATTTTTGATAAATGGTTTTTTTTGGATACTAAACAGAAATTATTAAATATTTATTGTGAATTATATATATAGTAATTAATTGAATAATGACATGTTTTTTCTAAAATTTATGATATTCATAATATATAATGGCTATACTTACTCAAAAAATAATAAAAATATATTTTTCGTTATCGATACTTATTGATTTGCGAGGTGTATGATGAAAAAAACAACTTTAATTATAATGAGTTTGTTAATGATGATTTTACTTGGTTCTGTATTCACATGGAGTGTCTTTTGAATTCCTGTAGAAGAATATTATGAAGTGAATACTTTTTTTAGTGGTCTTCCTTATATGATTTCTTTGGTGTTTTATGCCTTAGCGATGGTTGTCACAGGTAGGTATCTAACTTTTCAAGCCATTAAGAATATTGCGTTTAAAGGTGTATTCTTTATTTTCTTTGGTTGGATTATGGCTGGATTTACAAGTAATATTATTGGATTAATATTAATGTATGGTGTCTTTGTTGGTATTGATGTAGGAATGCTTTATGGTATGGCATACCCATAATGATTACTCAATCTTTGTTTAAACAAAACAGTGGTTTCTATACTGGTTTGGTTTTGGGTGGCTTTGGATTATCACCATTAGTAACTGCACCATTTATTAAAGCGTTACTCAGTAATGTTTCTCTACATCAGTAATTTATTATTTTGGGTGTATTTACACTTATAATACTATTATTAATTACATTAAAGTTAGTCTCGGTCCATAAAGACGAAGAGCCAACAATAAAGCAATTATCAAAATTAACATTCGATAAACAGTTTGTTATCTTATACATATTATTTTTGTTAGGAACTACGATTGGTTTTATGATGATTGGATTATCGTATCAAGTTGGTGTGCAGTATTATGACTTTTCACCAATAAACGTGACTATTGCTATGACAATATTTGCTTTAGCTAATGGTTTATCTAGATTATTGTTTGGTTTCTTGAGTGATCGGTATAAATTGACTAGAATCATTACACTTGTATTATTTGTTTTATTGCTATGTGGGGTGATAGCCTATTTTAATAATGGTAACTATTATGCATTATACTTATTAACATTTACAGGCTTTTGGTTTACATTAGGGGCTTGGTTAGCCATTGCTCCAAACGCAATCAAATCGTTATATGGGTTGGATAATTATAGTAAGCGTTATGGTGTGTTATTTATCGCTTATGGCGTTGGCGTAGTGATTGGCGTAATCATTGAGCGGATTAATCTTAGACGCTTTAAACGTTACACAAGCGCTATACATCAGCATTGTTGTTATATCAGGTATATCATATATATCACTTAAATTTAATCGATTCTCATATAAACCAAATTAGTACATCATAATTCAAAAATGGGGCTGTCGGGAAATAACTTTTTCAGATAAACTTAAATAACAAATAAAAAAGCTAGGCTTTCAGCATTTAATGCGAAAAAAAGTCTAGTTTTTTTTGATTTTAGATATAAGTAAAAAGGGTTAGGATGTCCTAATCAGTTTAAATATGGTCATTTAATCCATTAATGAATGATTATTTAGAAATCATTCATTAATGCGTATATTCGTTCAATGTTCCCCGTTCAAAACGATGGTACTTATTGATGTTTCTTCCGATTGCGTATAGAGCAAATTCTTTATAAACCTTGTCTTTTGAACGAAGATTTAATCTTCTAAAATCATCGTTTTCTTTCATATCACCAAAAGTGCCTTCTGTTTGAATCGATCTAATCATTCGTTTAATGACACCTTCATCACTTTGGATATTTTTATCAGATTCATTTTTTAGAGTTTCCCAGTTGTGATTCACCAGGAATTGCTTATGTTTATCTTTATGTTTTTCTTCATTATAGTTATATAGGCATTTTGGTTTAAGTGTGCAACCTTGACAAGACTCGCACCTATAAGTTTTAAAGGATTGTTTAAAACCATATTTATATTTATGGGTCGTCTCAACATACTTTAATATTTGATCATTATGACAAGTGTATTGAAACTCACCATTAACAATCGTTTGTTTCATGTTAAAATGTTTTCCGATATTATTTTTGTATTTTCTGGTTTTCTGAGTTTCATGGGTTTGAAGTTTAATGAAAGGTTTAATATTGTTTTCTTTACAGTAACTTAAATTCTTTTCGCTACAGTATCCGCTATCAGCGGTGACTGAAATTAAAGAAGTATTGGTCATTAAATCATGTTTATTTAAAACAGGAATCAGGGTATTATAATCTGTTCGGTCATTCGAAACATACACATCGACAATAAAGTAATTTTCAATGGCATATTGAAGATTATAAGCTGGTTTTAATTGTCCGTTAAGCATATGATCATCTTTCATTCTCATGAATGTCGCATCAATGTCAGTTTTAGAATAACTGTTTCTATCTGTACCCATTGTTTCAAAGTGATCTTTATATTTGATAAGACGTTTTCCATAACGATAAAAGTCTTCATATAATCTTTGTATATCGCTTTTTTTGGCTCCTTTACCGGTAGCGAACTTTATTTTCTCTTCTTCAATAATCATTAATAAACTATCCAATATTCTAGTGAAAGTCTCAGGGCCCACATTACCAATTTCTAATATATCATTATTGGATAATTTATTAATTCCTTTTTTCTTTCTGAGCTTGTTTTCCTCAATGATTCGTTTAACCTTATTACTACCCTTAATTACAAACATTTTCTCTTTAATAAGAGAATATTTCAACTTATATTTATTTTCACTAATGAAGTTATTATACTCTTCCATTAAATTTGAGATATTAGAGAGTAGATTGATTAAGTGATAATTAACGGTTCCGCGCCAGACAAATGTGTATCTATTCGCATTCGCTTCAATTTTAGTCCCGTCAATAAATAGTTCTTTTAAATTTAGATAGCCTTTACTTTTAAAAATCCCTAATAATTGATAATGAATATTATCAATTATTAAAGCATTTAGTTTATTATTTCTAAAGTTATAAATTGCATCACGCTTAGGCTTAAGCCCTCGTGCGATTGTAATAAAACCTAAATCACGTTCACATCTTGAAACAATCTCGTCAACAGATCTTATTCCTAGCATATTTGCATACGTTATTAAGGTAAACATCATTATTGGATTAAACGCTTTACGACCTTTATCTTTATACATGCTTATTAGTTCAGTAAAATCTAATTCCTCCATTAGATCAATAAGTGTATAAACAGGATCATCTTTGTCTAATTTAAGTTCTAAGTAATCAAATGTCGAAAACAGTTGATTTTTCTCAAAATATTCGGTAAAATATGTATGTGTTTTCATACTTATATTATACTATATAAGTTGAAAAGAAAAAAGGCATTTCACATCTCGTGAGTGCCTTTTTTTTCGCTATCTATTTACCGACAGCCCCTAATTAATAAATTATTAATAACCATAGAAAGTATCTTTAAAGATATGGTTATCATTACTATTGATATACACTAAAATGACTGTTCTTTATTTAAATAAAACTTTTTTTGGTTTTAATGTTTTATACCAGATAGAGATTAAATCAATGAAAGTTAATATGATGATGATAACAGTTATCACTGTTAATCCTGTAGAAATAGCATCGTTTACTTCAATCACATTGATATCTAGTTGAGTTGCTATCTTTGTTATAAATTGATTATTAAGCAATCCTGGGAAATTAATAAATATGAGGCCTATTGTGACAGAAAAAACAGAAGAAACTGTGTAATAAATAGCAACATTTAATTTCCATTCACCTTCGTAAATTTTAGTAATATGAACAACAAATCCAAGGATAGCGGAAATAATGAATGGAATGATGAATTTATCTGTGATCGTTTGATTGAAAATTTTAGCAACGAGTGTATCATTTTCATACCATCCAATGACTGGAATATATTCAAGTAAAATAACAATGAATATTACAGAGAATATTGAATAGAATATAAGTCCCACCATGCCGCTGGTTCTTGAAATCTTTGTAGAAGTTGGTGAAGGTAAATCAGGTAGTTCTTTAATTTTCCAGTCATCTTTTTTATTCTTAACATTTTCCTTATCGATAATCCAAAATATGACTGTAACTATAAAGAAAACAAAAACTAAACTTGATATGGTATCACCAATTAGTCGAGAAAAAATATACAAAATTGAATCAAGTATACTTGGTTCATTGATATTGGTAATGATATCAATAGAAGCGAAAAATACAGTAATAACACCAACGATGATAGCAACTACTTTTAATATACGAATGTAATCATCATAGTAAGTAGGTGATATAACATAATTTTTATTTTCTTTATAGCCATTAGCGATTACTCTAGGGTGCCCTAAATTGTGTAATACGTTGTCTATGTCTTCCTCTGTGGGATTCTCTGGTAACATATCATATATGTTTGAATTTAATTCTTTTTCTATATCGCTTTGAATATCTTTTGGTAATCTTCTAGTAACATCATAAATGTATCTTTCAATATATTTTTTCATTTTTCTTCCTCCATAATAGATATATTTGTATCTTTAATTAATTCAATCCAAGCTTGTTTTAAAGCAATTAATATATTTTGTCCATTATCATTAAGTATATAGTACTTTCTTGGTCTGCTTTTAGAAGTATCCCAAGTTGAATCTAAAAGCCCTTGTTGATCTAATCTCCTTAGTAAAGGATATAAGGTCCCGGCCTCAATATTTACTTTTCTATCATTTAATACCTGCAATAAACTATATCCATATTGCGTTTCTTTTAATGCATCAAGTACAATCATGATTTGTGTGCCTCTTTTTAGTTCATTGATCATGTTATCTAGAATAGTATGATTTTCCATTGATATCACCTTAGATTTATTATACTGTATGACATACACTATTGCCAATAGTATATTATTGTTGTTTAAATATTTGTCTTTATGTAAAAGAAAAAATTAGCGAGTAATGTTTTTTAAATAAAAATAATGGTTACCATTATTTTCATAATAGAAGAACAAGTTATTCAGTATAACTGTTTAGCTAGTTCTTGTTTTTTTATTATAGCTCTACAATTATTCATTATTAGACATCATAAAGGAACTTGTTTAGATATTAATCATTATAGAGGTTAATAAAGGCATTTATATGAAAATAATTGAATTTATATGAAATAAGTGTATCTATTG
>JAQIBJ010000088.1 GCA_027859085.1 Mycoplasmatota bacterium | reverse complement strand
AGTAAAAAAGGCATAATCATCAATGCGGATTTAAATGCCTCATTAAACATGATACAAAAAAGTAAGCCTGAAGCCTTAGGGACAGGGTTTAAAGGTTGGAACACGCCTAAGCGAACTTACCTATTTAGTTAAGTTTTCGTTTCAAATGAGTAATCAAAGATTACTTTTGTTCTTAGATTTATTTAGTCAAAATAAAACGATTATTTTTTACCTTTTATATTCTTTTATTTTTATAACTTTATGATATAATGTAATAGATTGAAAGCGTTTTTAAGTGGAAGGAGATATTATATGAAAGAGTATAAAGCAAATGCTTTAAGAAACGTTGTCTTATTGGGACATTTAGGAAGCGGGAAAACATCTTTGGCAGAGTCCCTAGCTTATATTTCAGGTGGGATTGAAAAAAAAGGTATTATCGAGAAGAAATCAACCATTTCAGATTACACACCAGAAGAGCACGCGAAACAAAGTTCTTTGACAACTGGATTGGTTCCTGTTGAATTCAAAGATACAAAAATTAACTTTTTAGATGCTCCTGGAGCTGATGAAATGATTGGTGATATCAGTTATGCCATGTCAGCAGCAAATGCAGCCGTATTGGTTGTAGATGCATCAAGTGGGGTTCAAGTTGGAACCGAAAAAATGTGGTTAGAGATCAAACAAAGAAATCTACCTGCAATGATTTTCGTGAACAAAATGGACAAAGAAAACATTAAGTTCGATGAATTATTAGAAGAAATCAAAACAAAATTAGGTAAACAAGCAGTGCCTTTTGCTTTACCATTAGGTAAAAGCGATAGCTTCGATGGGTTTGCTGATGTTGTTGATTTGAAAGCAAGAATCTATGATGGTAATGCATGTGTTGATGGAGAAATCCATGAAGACAAAAAAGCAAGAGTAGAAGCTTTAAGACAAGATTTAGTAGAAACAGTTGCTGGATCTGATGAAGAATTATTAGAAAAATACTTCGATGGACAAGAATTAACCATGGAAGAAATCAAACGTGGATTACACTTAAGTGTATTAAACGGTGAAGCAATTCCTGTTTTAGTGGGGTCTGCAACAAAAGATATTGGTACATTAACAATGTTACATATGATTAGAACTTATTTCCCTTCAATGGCTGAATTAGATGGAAACAAAGGAACATTGGTTGATACAGATGAAGAGGTTACTAGAGAATATGATGAAAAAGAACCTTTTTCTGCAACAGTTTTTAAAACCATCATTGACCCATTCTTAGGAACAATTAATTTAATCCAAGTTAAATCAGGATCAATTTCTAAAGATCAAGAAATTTATGTATCAAATTCAGAAAATGTTGAAAAAGCAACACAACCATTTACATTGAAAGGTAAAGAACAAATCACAATGGATAAATTCTATGCTGGTGATATTTGTGCAATGGCAAAAATTCCGAATGTTAAAACAGGAACATCATTATCAGATAAGAAAAATAAAATTGTTTATCCTGAAGTTAAAACACCTACACCAACAATGTATTTAGCTGTTAAAGTTGAAAATAAAAAAGATGAAGATAAATTATCAAGTGCATTGGCGAAGTTACAATTAGAAGACAATACATTTGAAACAAGAAGAAATAAAGAGACTGCTCAATTATTGATTGGTGGACAAGGTATGATTCATATTGGATACATCATCGATAAAATGAAAAATGCTTATAAAGTTGCATTAGAAACAGAAGACCAAAGAATTGTTTATCGTGAAACGATTAAACAAACTGCAGAAGCAGAAGGTCGTTATATTAAACAATCTGGTGGTTCTGGATATTACGGTGTTGTTGTAATGAGATTTGAACCACATCCTGAAGAAGAATATGAATTTGAAGATGATGTATTTGGTGGGGCAGTACCAAGAGGTTATTTCACTGCAGTTGATAAAGGTTTACAAGAAGCATTAGAACATGGTGTATTGGCTGGGTTCCCAGTAATCAACATCAAAGGTATTCTTACTGATGGTAAATACCATGCTGTTGACTCTAATGAGTTGGCATTTAAAAAAGCAGCTGGTATGGCATTCAAAGCCGCTTGCAAATCAGCAAAACCTGTTATTTTAGAACCTATTTATAAATTAGAGGTTATGATTAAAGATGAATATTTAGGTGATGTTCTAGGTGACATTAGCAAACGTAGAGGTCGCGTACTTGGCATGGAACCAGCAATAGATGGTTATCAAAAAGTTGTTGCTGAAACACCTGAATCTGAAATCACTAAATATACAATCGATTTAAAAGCGATGACTCAGGGATCTGGTACATTTACTCGTGAATTTGTAAAATATGAAGAAGTACCTCATAACTTAGTTGATAAGATTGTTGAAGAACATAAACAGTTTGAAGAAGAACACTAAACACGCAAAGCGGCAGTGGTAATTGCCGCTTTTACTTTT
>JAQIBJ010000031.1 GCA_027859085.1 Mycoplasmatota bacterium | reverse complement strand
CCGATAAAAAATTAAATAAATTTCACCAATATATATATTTATACTTGAAATCACCGGACAAATATATGACTGGTGATTTTTTGATTTTTTTAGGAGGACATTTTGAAAAAAGAATATCGGATTAAAAAAAGTAACGATATCCAAGAGTTAATGAAAAAGAAAAATACTGTTGGAAATATTTATTTTGTTATTTATTATCAGAAAAACCATGATCAAGAGCATTTTAAATTTGCTATATCGGTACCAAAGAAATTTGGTAATGCAGTAAAAAGAAATAAAATGAAGAGAAGAATTAGAGAAATTATAAAAGATGAATCAATTCTTCCGAATATTGATTTTTTTGTTGTAGCAAAAGTAAAATCTCAGAGTTTGGATTTTAACGATATTAAAATGAACATGAAAAAATTATTAAAAAAAGCAAATATTTTAAAGGACGGTAATTATGAAAAACAAAAATAAGATTTTATTATTAATGCTTATGGTTGTTTTATTATTTGGTATGACTTCATGTAGTCAAGAAGTATATGAAACACCAATTGGCGAATCAACAGGCGTGTGGGAATCAGTCATTAGATTTTTAGGATGGATTACATACTATTCAAGTAATCTATTTGGTTTATTGGGAGACGCTTATTATTATTGGATTGGTTTATTAATAATGACTTTGGTTATTCGTACATTAGGATGGCCGATTTATGCCAAAACAAATGATATGACTATCAAAATGCAATTGGCTCAACCAGAACTAAATAAAGTTCAAGAAAAATACAGAAATAAAAAAGACCAAGCATCTCAACAGAGGATGCAGATGGAAACAATGGAAATATACAAACGATACAAAATTAATCTTTTTGGTTGTTTAATGCCATTGTTACAAATGCCTATTTTCATTGCGATGTATCAAGTGGTTAGAAGATTTCCACTTGGAGATACTTTTTTCACTTCTGGAGATCACACAATTAGTTATCAATTTTTATGGACTACATTGGGTAACGAAGAATGGGTAGCTAATCTACCTTTAGCTTTGATTGTTGCTGGATTAATGTTCTTGAGTCAATACTTAGTTCAAAAACGTAGTGAACAAGCACAAAAACATTCACCACAAAATGCTAAAGCTAAAAAAAGTCAAAAGACAATGAAATATTTTATGTATTTCATGGTTGTGATGATGTTCTTTATCGCGATTACAAACGCAGGTATCGCATTCTATTGGATTATTGGTACAGGATATCAAATTTTCCAAGGGTATATGTCTCATCAAGGTATGGATAAAAAACGAGAAAAATTTCGATCAAGAGTTTAACGAAAGGGATTTATATGAAAAGAATACAGTTTGAAACAAAAGCATTAAATGATCAAGCATTAAGTTATGCAGCATCAGAATTAAGAGTTAATAAAGAATTTATTGAAATTAATGTATTAGAAGAAAAAAAATCTATGTTAGGTTTAAATAAATCATATATCGTTGAAGCAATTGTTGATTTTGATGTCATCAATGATGGCATTGAATACATCAAAACAATGTTAAAAAACATGGATATAGAAGCAGTGATTGAAGCAAAAAGAATTGATGAACGTCATGTTTTATTCACAGTTGAGTCTAAACAAAATCCGATTTTAATTGGTAAAAATGGTAAAACTTTAGATGCAATACAAACAACTTTAAAAAACTACATTAATTTATACATTGAAGATTACCACGTTATTTTATTAGATATTGGTGGTTATAGAGAACAAAGAAAAAAACAAATAGAGATTTTAGCGACTAAAACAGCAATGGATGTTATAAAATCAAAAACACCTTCAAGATTAACTAAAATGAATTCTTACGAAAGAAGAATTATTCATACTAAGTTATCAGATTGGCGTGATGTAGCGACCAAATCTGAAGGTGATGAACCTAATCGTTATGTCGTTATAACACCGAGAACAAAATAATGAAAAAACTGGTTGTTGGATTGGGTAATCCAGGTAGAAAATACAAAAACTCAAAACATAATATTGGCTTTATGGCGTTAGATCATTATGCTAATAATGCTAAAATTAAGTTTAAGAAAAAATCAACAATGAATGCTGAAGTTGCTGAAGACGGAGATTTAATATTGGCTAAACCATTAACTTTTATGAATCTCTCAGGAATTGCTTTGAGAAAAATAGTTGATTATTATAATATTGATAATGATCAAGTATTGGTCATCTACGATGATGTTGATTTACCATTCGCTAAACTAAGATTAAGATATAAAGGTGGCGCTGGGGGACATAATGGAATAAAATCTATTATTCAACATCTAAACTCTCAAGATTTTAATCGCATAAGATTTGGAATTGATAAATCAGAAAGAGTAGATATGAAAGATTATGTTTTAAGTAATTTTTCAAAAACTGAATTTAAAACATTAAAAGATGTATTGATTGATATGGACCGTATCATTTATGATTTTAAAATGGATATTAATTTTGATGAAATAATGAATAAATATAATTAAAGAATAAGGAGAAAATCATTTGATTTTCTCCTCTTTTATTTTATAAATTATTTTTTATTTTGTTTAATACTTTTTCATAATCATCGTCTTCATATTGATCTTGGTGGTTGATAAATTCCATTTTAAATTCATCATTTTCATACCTAGGTACAAGATGGATGTGGAAGTGATCAACTGATTGGTGTGGTTTTTCATTGTTGTTGATGACATTTAAACCAATTGGATTAAATGCTTTTTTTAATGCGTTTGCAATCTTTGGTACTGATTGGAATACTTTTGAAGCAAGATCTTCGTTCATTTCATAAACGTTTTTTACATGTTTTTTTGGGACAACCAATGTGTGCCCCTTAGTTAATTGTGAAATGTCTAAAAACGCAATGACATTTTCATCTTCATAGATTTTATAACTTGGAATCTCACCGTCGATAATTTTACAAAAAATACAATTCATTTTAATACCCCCATATTATATTTGTTAATAATTGGAATTAGCTGATTAAAATCAGTCAACCAAAAATCGGGATTTGCTGATTTTAATTGTTTCTTTTTGAGTGACCATTCAACACCACAGGTTAATATATTGGCGTTTTTACCAGCATATATATCACTTGGATTATCCCCAATAATTATCATTTGTTTTGGATTTTTTAAATGAGATATAGCATAATGTATCGGTTCTGCATCAGGTTTTGGATTTTTAATATCGTCTAAATAGACATAAACATCTATATATTTGTGTAATTCAAAATAATCAATAGAAGGCAATGCTGATTCTTTAAATTTCGTGGTAACAATACCAGATTGTATACCCATCTCTTTTAATGCCTTGAGTGTATCAATTAAATTTGGATAAATAGTGATTGATGCATATTCATTGGTCTTATAATATTCTCTAAAAAATCGAATCATGTTTTGAACTTTTTCCGTGTCTTTTTCTAATTTAGAAAAGGTTTCTTCTAAAGTTGGACCAATCATATGAATATAATCATCATATGTGTATGCAATTTTCGGGAAAAAGTGATTAAAAGTATGACTAAAGGAATCAATCAGTATCTGGTTGGAGTCAACCATCGTTCCGTCTAAGTCAAATAGCACAGCGTTTATTTCTTTCATAAATTCACCACCAGTATTATTATAACAAAAAAACTAAAAAATTAGAATGATAACAATTCAATCCGAAGTTTAATAATCATTTTTATTATGGTATAATTAGACAGATGAAATGGAGAATTTTATGAAAGCTATTTTAATATATAATCCTATGAGTGGTAAACAAAATTTAGAAAAGCATTTATCATTTATAGAGGAAAGAATAAAAACTAAATATGAACAATTAGACATCACCCCAACCAAGCATCCAGAACACGCAATAGAAATTGCTAGAGAGGCTTGTGATAGAAAATATGATTTATTGTTAATTAGCGGAGGAGATGGCACATTTAACGAATGTGTAAATGGTGTTATGAACCACAAACATAAACCTAAAATTGGCTATATTCCATCTGGAACAACTTGTGATATAGGGATGAGTTTAGGTTTATCTAAAAATATTGAAAAAGCATTAAATATTGTCCTAGATAATAAATCTGTAAAAATGGATATCGTACAAACCAATGACAGATATTCATGTTATGTAACAGGCACTGGCGCATTTATTGATATTAGTTATGTAACAGATTCACGCTTGAAAAAGAAAATAGGTCATTTAGCTTATGTTTTTAAAGCTGCACAAGAATTTTTTTTAATACCAAAAATGAGGATGACTGTTTATCACGATGAAGGAAAAGTCAGTGGTATTTATTCATTAATGCTAATCATCAATTCGAAAAGAGTTGCTGGATTAAACATGGTTTATAAACCGGTTTTAGATGATGGTCAAATAGATGTCATCATGTTTAGAAATTTCTTTCCGTTAAACAGTATTTTATATCTAATTTCTTACATTTTTCCTTTTTGGTCTACACCACTCATTGAAAAGTTTAAGACAACCCAATTAGAGGTTAGAACCAACTCAAAAGAGGGTTGGAATATTGATGGTGAATACGCTGGTACAGGAAATAAAATTATTAAAGTTAAAAAACAAGCCATTGAAATATTTGTTCCTAAAAAAGTCAGAAAAAGATACTTTATTAACCAATGATGAAAAATCAAATGATTGTTGTAGAAGGGTATCATGATCAAATAAAAGTAAATAGCGTATTTCCAAATATAAACTGTATCATCACCAATGGCAGTGAGATATCCGATGAGACATTAAATTTAATCTATCAAGCGAGTTTTGAGAATGAAGTTATATTATTTTTGGATCCTGATTATCCTGGAAAGAAAATTATGAATAAGATATTGGATACTGGTGGGAATTTTAAGTTAGCCTATATCAATAAAGAAAAAGCCATCAGTAAAAATAAAAAGAAAGTTGGCATTGAACATGCTTCTAAAAAAGATATTTTTGAAGCACTGAAAAATTCAATTCATATTGACCAGAAAAATAATAAATTGAAATTAAAAGCATTAATAGATAGAGGTTTAGCAAGTAAACCAGGCGCAAATATATTAAGAAGTAAAGTATCAAGAGCACTGAATATTCCCAACGCGAATAGTAAAACATTTTTAAAATACATGAATATTCTAAATATTGATGTAGAGAGGATAGATGAAATTATAAATGAATCATAACGACTATGTAAATGACCAAGTAAATAAAAAGAATTTCTTTATTAAAAAGAAATTCAGTCAAAATTTTTTGCTTGATGAAAATATTATAAAAAAAATTGTCAAAGTTTCTGATGTTAATCAAGATTCATATGTGATTGAAATTGGTCCCGGCTTTGGTGCTTTAACTAAGTATTTAGTGAAAAGTTCAAAAAAATTACTACTTTATGAAATCGACGAAGAATTAATACCTCATTTAGAAACGTTATTTAATAAAGATAAGAATATTCATATCAATCATCAAGATTTTTTAAGAACAGAAAACATTGATGAAGATATTAAAAAATATCTTGATGACGCAAATGAAGTCGTGGTGATTAGTAATTTACCATATCACATCACAACCCCGATTATCATGAAAATACTTGAAGAAAGTAAAAAAGTGAAACGTTTGGTTTTGATGATGCAATTAGAAGTTGCTAAACGATTAACATCTAAACCAAATACAAAAGACTACAATGCACTGAGTGTCATCATACAAGATCAAACCAATGCACAGTATATGTTTAAAGTACCTAAAACTGTCTTTAAACCTAGGCCTAGAGTGGATTCTGCTGTAATTAGGTTAGACATCTATGAAAACAATGGAAATAAGTTGTTCTATCAATTTGTTCATGCATGTTTTATGCAAAGAAGAAAAACATTGGTTAATAATTTAAATGCTAGTTATTCAGTTGATAAGGAAAAATTAAAATTAATACTAGAAAAATTAAATCTTGATGATAGAATAAGAGCTGAGGCTTTAACTTTAGAAAAATTTAAAAGTTTATATAATATATTTAAAGAGGAGGGATTAATGTGATTTTAGAAAAGAAAGATCAAACAATGTTTGATATTATTCAAGAAGAATTTGAAAGACAACAAAGTCATATTGAACTAATTGCATCAGAAAATTTTGTTTCTGAAGCGGTATTAGAGGCAGACGGATCTGTCTTAACCAATAAATATGCAGAGGGATATCCAGGTAAGAGATATTACGGTGGATGTGAATTTGTTGATAAAGCTGAAAATTTAGCAATTGAAAGAATTAAACAATTGTTTAATGTTGAATATGCTAATGTTCAAGCACACTCTGGATCAACTGCAAATATGGCAGCTTATAGAGCCGTTTTAGAACCAAGAGATAAAGTATTGGGAATGGCTTTAGATCAAGGTGGGCATTTAACGCATGGACATCCTTTAAGTTTTAGTGGTATCGATTATGATTTTTATCCTTATTTTGTAGATAAAGAAACTGAAACCATTGATTATGATGAGTTAGAGAAAAAAGCTCTAGAAATTAAACCAAAATTAATTGTGGCTGGAGCAAGTGCATACCCAAGAATTATTGATTTTAAAAGATTCAAAGAAATTTGTGATAAAGTAGACGCTTTATTGATGGTGGATATGGCACATATTGCTGGATTGGTAGCGGCTAAGTTACATCCAAATCCTTGTGATTATGCTGATATCGTGACATCAACAACGCATAAAACACTAAGAGGACCAAGAGGCGGTATTGTGTTAACCAACAATGAAGAAATTGCTAAAAAGGTTAACCGTGTTGTTTTCCCTGGTATTCAAGGTGGACCATTAATGCATATCATTGCAGCAAAAGCAGTTGCTTTTGGTGAAGCTTTAACAGATGAATTTATAGAATATCAAAAACAAATCATTAAGAATGCTGATGCATTTGCTAAAAAGTTTATTGAACTAGGTTATCATGTTGTATCCAATGGAACAGATAATCATTTATTATTACTAGACGTTTTATCTAAAGCGAAAATGTCAGGTAAAAAAGCTGAAAAATTATTAGATAAAGCATTTATTACTTGTAATAAAAATACGATTCCTTATGACACAAAGAAACCATTCGTTACCAGCGGAATACGTTTAGGAACTCCAGCAATGACAACAAGAGGTTTTAAAGAAGAAGACTTTGTTGAAGTTGCAATCCTAGTTGATATGATTTTATCTAATCCTGATGATGAGTCGATATTAGAACAAGTTAAGAAACGTGTGAAGGTTTTAACTGATAAATATCCACTAAATTATTATAAACCAACTAAATAAATAAAAAAGGCCAATGTTGGCCTTTTTCTATTTATTTAGTTTAATTTTTTTTATATCATCAATAGTGAAATTGTATGTCTTTTTACAAAATTGACATGTTACTTCAATTGGTTCGTTATCACCAATGATTGAATCAAGTTCAGAATTGTCTAGTGTTGAAATACCCTGTGCAAATCTTTCTTTGTGACAATCACAATGATATGATAATTCCATCTCCTCAACAAACTCATGATCACCTTTTGTGATTTCATTAACGAGTTGTTCAGGTGTCATTCCTGAATCAATTAGTTCAGAAATAGGTTTCATTTCTTTAATATTTTTTTCTATTTGAATGAGGGTTTCTTCTTTAACTCCAGGCATGGCTTGTAAGATAAATCCACCACTGGCAAAGACTTCATTCTTTTCATTAACTAAAACACCTAATCCGACTGATGAAGGAATCTGTTCACTCTTAGCAAAGTAATATGTAAAGTCTTCAGCAATTTCTCCAGTTTGTATTTCAGAACTTGATGTAAAGACATCTCTAATTTTAAGATCTTTTGTGACATGTATATGTCCTTTTGTTCCGACAACCATACCAACCGCTAATTTATCCTTATAAGAATAATGTACTTGTGGATTTTCAACAGTCCCTTTGACATGACCATGAGCATCTACGTTTGTAATCATTTTTCCAATTGGACCACCACCATCAACTCTAATGGTTAAAACTTGATTTTCTGAATACATTGCACCCATAATTAATGAGGTTGTTAATAATCTGCCAAAAGCAGCTGACGCTGCTGGATAAGTTTGGTGAATTTGTCTTGCTTCTTCAACTAAATTTGTAGTGTCGGCCGCGTATATTCTTACGGTACCACTAAATGCGTAAGCTTTTACTAAATAATCATTCATTTCATCACTTCCTGATAGGTATTATATCATAAAATATATAAATTTCTATTGTTTTGATATTTTAAAAAGATAAGATATAATGTTAAGGAAAGAAGAGAGTTGATGTGTATGAAAATAGGAAATATTGAATTAAAAAACAAAGTGATTGTTGCACCTATGGCTGGCGTGACAAATCTTGCATATAGAATTATTTTAAAAGATTTTGGTGCTTCTTTGATTTATACGGAAATGGTTTCTGATAAAGGGTTAATGTATGATAACAAGAAAACTCATGATATGATTGAAGTATTGGATGAAAATAAACCCATTGCATTACAATTATTTGGATCTGAAGTTGATTCAATGGTAGAAGCCGCAAAATATATTGATCAACATTCAAACGCTGATATTATTGATATAAATATGGGTTGTCCTGTCACAAAAGTGGTTAAAGCAGGTGCTGGAAGTGCCTTGATGAAAACACCAGAATTAGCATATAAAATCGTAGAAGCGATCGTAAAAAATGTTCAAAAGCCTGTTACAGTAAAGATTAGAAAAGGCTGGGATCATGAAAGTATAAACGCAGTTGAGTTTGCTAAAGGCTTAGAAAAAGCTGGTGCTAAAGCCATTGCGATTCATGGACGAACAAGAAGGGATATGTATACCGGCCATGCAGATTGGGATATTATTAAAAAAGTGAAAGACGCTGTATTTATTCCTGTTATTGGCAATGGAGATATTATGTCTCCGGAAGATGCAAAAAGAATGATTGATGAAACAGGTGTTGATGCAATTATGATAGGAAGAGGTATATTGGGTAACCCATGGTTAATTCAACAAACAGTTGAATATCTAAATACTGGTCATTATCAATCACAAATCGATTTAGAGACAAGGAAAAAATACATATTATTACATTTAGATAAATTAATTTCATTAAAGGGTGAAAAGATAGCGGTTTTAGAAATGAGAAGTCATGGTGCTTGGTATATAAAAGGTTTGCCTAATGCAAGTCGTGTTAAAAATAAGATTGTGAATTGTAAAACTTCAGATGAAATCATAGGTATATTAAAAGCATATTTTAATCAAATACAAGAAATTTAATTTTATATATTTATATAAATAATAGCCGTTCATGATGATGAACGGCTATCTTTAATTAATTTTGCTTAGACGATATATTGTTTATACTTATCTATTTCATTTTTGTTTAATTTGAGTTGTAATTTTATACCTTCATTTTCATAAGATGTTGATTCAATGCTTTTGTATTCTTTTAAATAAGAGAATATATCACCTTTATCATAAGGTAGTAAAAGTTCAACTAGTTTAGAGTTTTTTTCTAATGATTCATTGATTAAGTCGAGTAATTTATCAATATTGGTATGGTTTTCTGCGGATATAAATATAGAGTTCTCTGTATCAACCATAGGATGTTCTTCAATTAAATCAGATTTGTTATAGATATAAATCACAGGAATTTGATCAGCATTAATTTCTTTTAATACGTTGTTAACAGCTTCAATTTGAGATTTGTAATCTTCATTTGAAACATCAATTACATGTAATAATAAATCGGCCTCAGATATTTCTTCAAGTGTTGATTTAAAGGCTTCAATTAAGTGATGGGGTAGTTTTTTAATAAAACCTACTGTATCTGTTAAGATGAAGTTCTTTGAATCACTTAAATCTATTTTTTTAGCTTTTGTTTCTAATGTAGCAAAAAGCATATTTTTTCTAAAAGCATATTTCTTTTCATGGTTTGATGATTCATCAACCAAGGCATTCATCAATGTTGATTTGCCTGCGTTTGTATATCCAGCTAATGAAACAATTGGTATGGGGCTATTTTGTCTATTCTTTCTTTGTGTTCTTCTGTTTTCTACAATTTCTTGTAATTCATTTTTAAGTTTAGTCACTTTGTTTCTCAATAAACGTCTATCGAGTTCTAACTTTTGTTCACCAGGGCCTTTTGAACCCGTACCTGATTTTTGTCTTGATAATGATTTATACATACCAATGACTCTCGGTAACATATATTCAGACTGTGCCAATTCTACTTGAAGTTTTGCTTCAGTTGTTAATGCTCTTCTTGCAAAGATATCTAAAATAAGAACAGTTCTATCAATCACTTTGATTTCTAGAATTTCTTCTAAATTTCTGATTTGACTGGGACTTAACTCATCATCAAAAATAACCAAATCAGGTTCTAGTTCTTCAATGGCCTCTTTTAACTCATCAACTTTACCAGTCCCAATATAATATTTATTAGAAGGTTTAATTTTGTTTTGGGTGATATTTAAAATGATTTCAATATGACAAGCTTCTGCTAATTTTTCAAGTTCTTTCATGGATTCAATAAATGCTTTGTCGTTATTGATGTTTAATCCTACTATTATTCCTTTTTCCATAAGTCACCTCATATTCATTATAACTTATTTTATGTGGTTTTCAAATATACAAATATTAATGTTATTATAGATATGTATATGGTATAATAATGTTGCATTAAGGCAAGGTGATTAAATGAAAAAAATCATTGATTTTCTAAAAAAAATCTTTCTTTTTTTAAATCGTTTTTTTGAAAATAAGGTATTTAATACAAGAAAAAACACTATTAAATTTTTGACTTTATTAGTGTTTACTGTTTTGTTTTTAATTCAATTATCTATTATTATATTTAATAATAGTATTTATAATAATGGTTCAGATGATATTTTGCAATATTATGTGATTATGGAAGGGTTTATAAGGTCAATAAGAGAAGGATCATTATCTTTTTTTGATTTAAATAATTATTTTGGTGCTTCTTTTTTCTCTAATCTATATTATGTCCCATTGGATATATTTACATTTGTGTCATTATTGTTAAGTTTTATTATGCCAACGGTCATCGCAATATCTTCAACTGAATTGATTAAAATCGTTGTTGGTGTTTTATTGGTCGCAATTTATTTGTCTTTGAAAAATTTTAAACCTAAAACAATATTCTGGGTAGGTTTGATATATTTTGTAAATGGTGGAACAGTTAGTTTTATGAATTTTCCAGCATTTCTATCAATGACTGTCTATTTGCCTTTGGCAATGATTGTTATTCATTATTTCTTTGAAAAGAAGTATTGGGTTGTGCCTATATTTGTATTGGCAATAGTATTTTATAATTTTTATTTAGCTTATATGGTGCTTGCATTCATATCGTTTGCTTTTATCATTGAATATTTTAAGTATCAAAAGTTTTCTATTAAATCATTTATACTCAATGGTATAGGTTTTCTGTTATTGTTGTTGCTTGGTGTGGTAATGTCTTCAGTGATATTGTTGCCAGCGATTACTTTTATATCTGAAGAAACCATAAGAACTCCGGTGGAATTTCAACCATGGATACTTGATCTCAAAATTATTGAGTTGAATTTATTTAAACCAGAAGTTTATTTAAGATATTTTGCTAAAATGTATGCACCTCAAAGGCCAGTTAGTTTTAGAGGATTTTTGGGCGATTATAAATTAGAACATGTTTCAAATTATGTGACCATTATTGGATTTTTATTTATGGCCATGATTTTCTTTATGAAGGGTAAAGTTGCGCTTGTTTATAAAATCATGTTTGGTGTATTGGTTATATTTTCTATCATTCCTTTCTTTTCAACTGTTCTTTCTGGAACATTTATCATGGAAATGTTTTCTGATGGTAGCCAAGATGCATATCCATATAATCGTTGGTTAAACATGGTACCTTTGTTACAGGTTTTAGTGATTGCTTATGTGATGGATAGTTATGACTTTAATGCTAAAAAAAGAATACCATTGTATGTCACCGGTGGATTAATCGCAATCATTGGTTTATTTATTGTCATCTATTATGGCAATCATATGTATGATGAAAGTTTATCTGACTTTGTTAAAGAGTCTTTAAAGTACGATAGAATATTAATGATTGTGACTTTAAGTATATTTTTGCTTGCGTTATTATTAATAATTATTAAAAAAATAAGATTTATAAGAATATTATTGTTTGCTGAAATTGTTTTGGCTGTAGGATATATGTTTACCAGTGGTTTTGGCTCAGTTGGTAAATTAGATACTTTTTCAGAGATGAATGGAATCAATGATTTTATGAATGAAAATATTGGTGATTTGGACTTTACAAGAGTTTATGTAGATTTGGGTGAATTTGATGTACAAGATAGAAACTATAATCAAATGACTTCTCTTCCGACGAACACTAGAATATTTCATTCTTGGTCAGATTCAGAGACAGATGATTTGGCTTTCTTAATGTTTCCGAATACAGCTTATAGTAGCGAAAGACAAAGTAAACTTAAAATGAATTATTATAGTTATTATTTAAGTTCATTTTTGGGGTATAAATATGTTGTTACTGAATCAAATGAAAATTCACTTGAATACTCAGATGATTTTGAATTGATTGCTAGTAATGATGAGTATGCATTATATAAAATAAAACCTGTGGATGGATTCTATGTTTATGATAAATATATCACTTATGACGATTTTAAAGATTTTGTTAAAAGCAACCCTGAAATAGTTGCTGAAAGAGTATTTTTGTTAGGAGCGATTATTGATCAAGAACGTTATGATATCAGTCAATTTGGTTTTGATAAATTAATTGAAGCAGATATCAGTTATGATGTTACTGAAAGAATGGTCGGACCATCTAGTTTACTAGAATATTCTTATGCAGTTAATAGACAAGGTTTAAATGGTGATGAAGATAAAGATTTTTATGTATATGACCAATTAGATATTGACTATAATAGTGGTGAAGTGATTTTAAGAGATACGGCAAGAGGCATGTCTAATTATGGTGAAGTATTCTACATTAATGAGAATAATGAAGAATTTGCTTGTAAAATTAGTGAATATAGTCAAGATACTATCATTCAATGTGGTCAGTTTTTTAGTCCTATAAAGAGTGTTTTTGTAGAAAATACAGAACAAATTTTAACGCCACCTAGATTTAATAAAAGATTAGAAAGAGCGATAGCCGGATATTCATACTTGGTTTATGACTTAGGGGAAATAAATATCAGTATGACCAATCCTTTACTTAAATTTAGTTTTTCTAATTATACAATCGATAAGAATTTTATTGTTGATGAAGCTGGAAATGAAATATATTCTGTAAATGGTATGTATTATCCAACAACAGATATGAAGAGAATGTTTGTTTTTAAAAATAATGATTTATATAATCATAACAACTTGTTTAATTTATATTTAAATTATACTGCTTTTGAACCACTCTCAGAAGACATCATTTATGATAAAAATATAGTTTCTAATAAACAATTAACAGTTGAGAATGGTCGAATACACTTATCATATAACTATAACCAACCTTCTGATGGTAATCATATTATTACAATACCTGTGACTTATTCTGATGATTGGCAATTCACAAGTGATGAAATATATGATAAAATAAGTGTTAGTGGTGGTTTTTTAGGGATTATTATCCCTGAAGGAAAAACTTCTGTAGATATTACCTTAAAATTCATTCCAAAAAATATAAAATCCGGACTTTATATATCTCTCATTGGGACAGTCATATATTCAGGATTAGTGGTATATCCGATATTAAAGAAAAAATTGAGATGGAGCAAAGAAAATGATGAAAGCTAGATTAATAGTACCAGCTTATAATGAAGAAGAAAATGTTGCTTTATTTTATGAAGAAGCCATTAAATATTTAACATATGATGATATTGATTTTGATATATTATTTGTTAATGATGGCTCAAAAGATGAAACATTAGAAGCAATCAAAAATATTAAAGAAAAAAATATACCAATTAAGTATATATCTTTATCAAGAAACTTTGGAAAAGAACCGGCCATGCATGCCGGATTAGTGAATTCTCAAGACAAAGATTTTATCGTTATCATTGACTGTGATTTACAACAACCACCTGCATTGATTCCAGAAATGATAGAATTTTATCGTGAGGGGTATAAGATTGTTTATACAAAATCTAAGACAAGATCCGGAGAACCTAAATTAAGAAGGTTATTTGCGAATTTATTTTATAGAATATACAATATTTATACAGAAAGACCTTTAATTAATGGTGCAAAAGATTACCAATTAATGGATAAACAAGTTGCGGATGCTTTTATTAAAATCAAAGATAACAATCGATTTGTTAAAGGTATTTTTTCTTGGGTAGGTTTTAAAAGAAAATGTATAGAGTTTGATTTCATTCCTAGACAGCATGGAAAAACTTCTTGGAGTTTTTACTCTTTATTAAAATATGCATTTAATGGTATGAATCAATTTTCTACTATTTTATTAGTGCTGCCAGTATTAAGTTTCTTATTAGGTTTACTGGTTTTAGCGACTGATATAGTGATATACTTAATGAATATTATTGGTTTAGCGACGTTTATTATCACTTTACATTTGAGTTTTATCATCATAGCGTTAAGTATATTTAGTTATGTGATTATCTATTTACTTTATCAAAATAGAAAACAGGTTTTACAAAGACCAATATATTTAGTAGAAGAAGCTTCGGAGGATTTGATTGTTGAATAAAATTTGGCTATTTATTAAAAATAATTTTATAACAAAGAAGTTTATAACATTTGGAACCATAGGCGTATTTAATACTTTTATTCATATGGCAGTTTATGGGATTGTCTACAATTTATTTAATAACAATACAGGACTTATGAGTAGTTTCATTGCATTTAATGCAAACGCAATTGCTTTTATTGTGGCGTCGACTTTCTCATATTTTGCGAATGCATATTTTACATTTAAACCTAAACACAAAACGACGATGCAATTTTCTGCAGTTTTTTTGGTGTTTTTAACCAGGTGGTTAGTGAGTAGTTTATTGGCAGCCGGATTTGATTTTGCAGTTGTACGTTGGCTTGAAATTGATTACAGCATCTATCCTGCAGCTAAATATATAGCACCGTTCTTAGCGTCTGCTTTATTAATACCAGTGGCTTATCTTTCATTAAATATTGTCTTTAAGAAAACCAGCGATATCAAAGAAAATAAAACAAACATTTAAAGGATGTGATAATAATGAATGAATTTTTTGTAACAATAATAATTGCTTATCTATACAGTATCTTTCTTCTTAATTTAAGAATGAAAATTGAAGTCAAACAAATAAGAACGCTTAAAGTATTATTATTGGCTCTAACCATTCTTTCGGTTATCACATTTTTCCAATCAATCGAGACGGCAAGCGGTTTGTCATTGACGATAGAAATTGTTGCATTAACGATGTTACCTGTTTTTGTAACTATGACTTATATTAATGAATTAAAAACTATATTTGGAAAAATAAATATTGGCAAAAATAGTGGGCCACGTTTAATCAATAATGATTTGGCAATCGCTTTAATTCAATCTGTTGATTTTTTATCAAAAAGAAAAATTGGCGCTTTAATCACTGTAGAAAGAAACGTGAGTTTAACAAATATTATTGATAAAGCTTTATCTTTAAATGCCGATGTTTCAAAAGAGTTATTAACTTCAATTTTTATGCCTTCAACACCACTTCATGATGGCGCGGTCATTATTAGAGAAAACAAAATATTATGTGCTAAAGCTTATTATCCTTCATCAGAAAGACATGACTTACCAATGAATTATGGAACTAGACATCGCGCTGCTTTGGGTATAAGCGAACAAAGTGATGCTTTTACAATTGTTGTTTCTGAAGAGACTGGAAGAGTTAGTATTACTATGGATGGTAAGATGGAATATAATGTTACAAAAGAAGCTTTAAACTTGTATTTAGAAAATGTATTAAAAATCAATTAAAGCGCTAGGCGCTTTTTTTTCGTTTAATAGTATTTTAATTATATTTATGTTATAATTTCTTTGAAAATAAAAGGAGTATCCGAATGAAAAACTATGATTGTATTATTATAGGTGACGATATTTATGCGCTAACAATTGCGCTCTTTTTGACAAGAAAAATGAGAAATATTTTACTGATAAATCAAGAATCACCCTATAAAGAAAATACAGAAAAAGTAATTATTAATCATCTAGATAAAGATTATGAATTTAATCAAAAACCCATACAAATATTAACAGGTCTTGATACCTTTGGATTGACTCAAGCTTTCTTAGAAGATTTAGGCATTGAAGATGCGATTGAATATGAAAGAATGGTTTATGATTACATTGTTAATAAAGATGGCGAAAGAAAAACAAGACTAAATTCTTTCAATGAGTTTAAAATTTATTTGATGAGATATTATCCAAAACAAATCAATCAGATTAAAAGATTCTTTAATGATTTTGAAAGACATTATAAAAATTATAAAGAACAATACTTAAGTTTATTGCATAACGATGATTATACATTGACTTCATTAATGGTTGAATGGGGAGATCAATCTTTATATGATCTTTTACTCAGTTATTTTGACGATACAAAAATTATTGATGAGTTTAAAACCAATGATTTTATCAATGGATTGGATTTAGCCAAAGTCAGCGCTTATAATTTTTTTGCTAATTATTTTATTGGCTTAAAATCTGGCTTCTATTTGGTGAAAACACCAATTGAATCATTAAGAGAAATTATTTTAGACAAAATCAAAAATTCTTCTAAACATTCAATTGTAAAAACAAAGATAACAAATATAGTCGCAAATAATAATCGTATAGAATATATAGAAGATAGTAAAGGCGAAAAATATTCAGGAAAATACTATTTTGTTAGTGATCAACCAATAGAATTTTATAATGATTATTTTTCTGATTTAGAAGCTCATGTAAAAAAATTAAGAAATTATTATCCATTTATAGAAGATACAACAGTTAAGCGAACAGTTTATGTTTTACTTGAAAAACATCCGAGTACTTATGACATCAATGAGCGTTTATATTTTTATAATGATCATGCATTTGATCAAGAAAAGATTATGAAGATATATAATGAAAGCTATGTTGACGGCAAGAAGAATCAACCAGGTAAGTTATTGATTGATTTTACTTATGATAAAAATAAAGGCTTTAATGAAGAAAATATTTTAGATAAACTTCATCATGCATTTCCTAAATTGAAGAAAGAGCATTTGACTCTCAAATATGGAAATGAAAAACCTTATTTAGGTATGTTAAGAGAAGAAAAACTTAGAAAGAAATTATCGATCAATGAGTTGATTGATTACGAATCATTAAACCACATTGCAGTTTATGAAAATCTTTATGTGGGTGGTTCTTTTATTAGACCTGAATCAGGATTTTATGGTAAGTTGCAACAAGCTGTTGTGACTGCGGACAAAATAGAAGATAATTTATATTTTAAAGAGGAAGCAGAAGATTATCACTATTCTAATGATGAAGTCATGATGATGTTGCGACAAAATTATGATTATTCTTATTTTGGAAAAAAAGAAATACATATTAATTTCCATATTGGAAAAAGTTTGTATTTTTTAAGAATGAAAGGTAAAAATCTAGTTGTTCATCAAGGGAGATATGCTCGTCCTGACTTATCTATTTATACAACAAATGATCGATTGATTGATTTAATATATAAGAAAGTGTCATATCAAGAAGTTATTAATTCTGACTTTTTTAGATACAACGGAAGTGAAGATACATTGGTTGCTTTTCTTAAAGCATTTAATTTAGACGATAGAAATGGTATAAAAATAGATGATTATAAAACCTTACCTTATCATAGGCTCGGTGTAATCATGATGAATTTATTATTTTTGTTTGTTGCTGCATCTGCTTTCTTAGCAAATTATTTTATGGGTATATATATATATCTACCTGCTTTTTTATTAAGTTTGGCAGTTGTGGCTGCTAAACATTATTTTGTAAAAAAAATATATGCGTTTGATATATTTGTGTTGGTTATGTTTTTAACACTTGGGGTTTTGTCTTTTATAATTGATTATGTTAATACATTTTATTCTGATAATTTGGTTTTAATACCAGTGATTGCTATTTTATTTATTTCAGTCATCATAAATAAACCATATGCCATGAATTATTTGAAATATGATTACTCAAAAGAATACGTGAATACTAAATTATTTTTAGCCATTACAAATGGGTTGAGTTTTATTTGGGGATTTATTTTCCTAACAATTCTCTTTGGAACGTTTTTCTCAGGAGAAAGATATGTTTCTGTGTTATATAATTTAGTATTTTTAGGTTTCTTTTTATCTTATTATTATCCGACAATGTATGTGAAAACCAGTATCAAGAAAAGTTAGAGGTGCCTTATGATCGACGTCATTTATTATGTTATTATATTTTTAACATGGTTTTTGTTTGCAAGCAGTATCATCATTTATAAAAAACTAAATATTTGGAAATTAATTGTATTGATTTTAGTCTATACGATTGTTGTCATATGGGAATTTTTCCCAAACATTTTGCAAGATTTTAACGTTAAATATCTTGAGGAAATATATTTACTTATTCTTATCTTCGGTTTAATCATCATGGCTGTAACATTTAGAAGAAAGATTCAAGTCACAAAGAATCTTACTGATTATGATTTCTTTGAATTAGAAAAAGAACTTGATAGAGTGAATAAAGCATCTGATTTGCTAAGAAAAAGATTTATTTATTCTATTGATTTATTAAATGAGGGATTAGTATTTTATGAAAGTGATTATTCAGGTTTATATATTACTGATCAAGTTAAAGCGTTAATTAATACAGATCAAAATCAATTAACCATGGATGAGTATTTAGCATTAATTCACGAAGAAGATAAAAAACAATATTTACAAAACATTAAAAAAATGAATGATAAACTTTCTTCTTTTGAAATTAAGTATAGAATACAAGCGGGAGAAAATTATGCATGGGTCATTGAAAAAGGTAAGATGTTTAAACATAATAAAGCCGAACATATTATTTCAACCTTTAAACCAGTAAATCTAAAACTTTTTCCAGATACAATGATTGAGGAGTTAGATTCTTTACCTTATGAAGATGACTTAACAAAAACGCTCTCTATATTAAGAAAAGAAAAACAAACATTTTATTTGATTATGTTGCATTTAACCAACATTCCCGATATCAATAAAAGATTTGGTAGAGATGTTGGCAATTTAATGATTGCTGAATATGTAAAAAACATGAGATATCATTTTGCTAGAGAAAAAAATACTTTGTTTAGAATAACAGGCATTCAATTTGCTTTGATTATTAAAGATGAATTAAAATATCAAAATCTTCATAGAGCTTTAAGTAGTGGTGGGGATTTAATTAACTTGAAATTAAACATTGGGGGTATTCAACAGATTATTTATCCTAATTTAGGTGTTATGAAAAGTGATCCTTGGAGCAAAGTGAATATCAATGATTTAATAAGTCTAAGCAATAAAGCGCTAGAAGAAGCTATATCTGATAATAAGAATAATTATTCTATTTTTGGAGGTGCGTAATGTTTTCAGCAATTATTTTAGGCGGTGGATCTGGGGAAAGAATGGGTCTTGGCTATAATAAAGTTCTTTATAAAATTAAAGGGAAAACAGTGATAGAACATGCTTCGAAATGTTTTATTGATGATCCAGATTTTTCTGAAGTGATTATTGTCGCTAATAGAGAAGACTATGATCGAATTAAAGTATTATTTGATCAAGAAAAGGTCAAAGTTATCAAAGGTGGAAAAACAAGACAAGAAAGTGTTTATGAGGGTTTAAAACAAATATTAAATTCTACATTTGTTTTAATTCATGATGGCGCTAGACCTAATATATCAAAGGAAAGTATTGAAAAATTAAAAAATGTAGTTGAGAATGAACCAGCAATACTTTTTACAAAAGCCACAGATTCTATCATTGAATATGAAGGCAATAAAATTAAAAAATATTTAAATAGAGATAAAGTAGGTTATATTAAAACGCCACAAGCTTTTAATGTAAAAGAGATATTAAAAGCTTACGAATTGGCAATAAAACAAAATCATCAATACAATGACGATGCATCTCTATATATGGGTGAGTTAAAATTAAATATTAAACTCATCGAAGATGACGATTCTAATATTAAACTAACAACGAAGTTTGATTTAAATATAATGGAGGATATACTATGATAAGAATTGGTTTTTCAAAAGATGTTCACCCTTTAAAAGAAGGTGAAAAGTTTATTCTTGGCGGCTTAGAAATTAGCCACTATAAAGGCAGCACCGGATATTCTGATGGTGATTGTTTGTTACATGTAATTGCTGAATCATTGTTAGGAGCTTTAGGTTTAGGTGACTTAGGTAAGTTTTTTCCTGATGACAATCCTAAATATAAAGATTATGATTCTAAATTAATTTTAAAAGAAGTTTATAATTATATATCGAGTAAAGGGTATGAAATATCTAACTTAGATTGTATGGTTTCTTTAGAAAAACCAAAATTAAGACCATACATTAGTGATATGAAAAAAATCATCGGTGAAATATTGAAATGTGATACTAGATATATATCAATCAAAGCCACAACTCATGAGGGTTTAGGGTTTGTTGGCGAAGAAAAAGGTATCATGTGTGAAGCTATTGTATTAATAGAAAAATCCGATTTTATTTTAGATTAAATTAATAAGTAATAAGTTTTTAAATTTAGACCTTTATATGATAAAATATATATCCTAAGGATGTGGTGATATGATTGAAACAGAACATGGCGTATATGATTTAATTAAAAACTACCGAGATGCTTTTGTTTTAGATGATTTTAATCAAAGATATACTGATTATTTTGATAAATATAAATTCATTGTTGGAGATTATTCAGCAGGTTTATTGAGACTTAAAGGATTCGAAGATTCTAACCATGAGTTGATTCCTGATTATATTGTTGAATCTTGTGCACCCAATTGTGCATATTACATTTTAAAGAGCAGTCAAGACGGCAAAGAAATAAAGGAGTAGATATATATGAACTATGAAGATATCATAGCGGAAATTAAAGGTGTTATTGAATTAATTAGACCGTATATTAATCGTGACGGTGGAGATGTAGAATTTATTAAATTTGAAGATGGTATTGTTTATGTAAGATTAACTGGTGCTTGCGTAGGTTGTGCAGCTGCTGATTCTACCATAAACGATTTAATTGAAGATACATTGTTAGAGAGAGTACCTGGAGTGATTGGAGTTGAACAAGTTTTATGACTATAAAATCAAATAAAAAAATGAAAGATATTGCTAAAAACTTATTGATTGAAAGAGGCGCAACCATTGAAGAGATTGCGAATATTGTTTTTGAATTACAAAAAAAATATATTCCTTCATTAACAATGGTAGATTGTACTGATGCAATTGAAAGAGTATTGGATAAAAGAGAAGTTCAAAACGCTGTTTTAACAGGGATTGAATTAGATAAATTAGCTGAAGAAAATAAACTATCTGAACCATTAGAAACACTTATTAACAGTGATAATCCTTTATATGGTATTGATGAAATTCTTGTTTTATCAATTGTAAATGTTTATGGATCAATTGGATTCACAAACTTTGGTTACGTAGATAAGTTAAAACCTGGCATTATTGGAACACTTGATGAAGCGGGAAAAGATCCAAACAAATGCAACACATTCTTAGATGACATTGTCGGTGCTATAGCTGCAGCTGCTGCATCATCAATTGCCCACAATTTCGAAGAAGACGAAGAATAATTCTAATGATTATTCTTTTTTTATTGTGAAAAAATATTCATTCTTGAACGAAACGGCTCAAAATCAAATTAAATTGCCATTTCCAATATCTCTTGCTTGATAAAAACTCATATTGTGTTATAATATTATCAGTTTCTTTGAGGGGTGTTAATTATGAATAAAGGAGACATCGTCAAAGGTCGTATTACTAATATTAAACCTTACGGCGCTTTCGTTAAAGTTGAAGACAAATATGATGGATTAATTCATATATCTGAGGTTAGTGAAGGCTATGTAAGAAATATTGAAGACTATCTTACTGTAGGGGATGAAGTAACTGTTGAAGTTATCAAAGTTGAAGGTGACAAAATAAGTTTCAGTTATAAAAGTCAAAATAAGACCGGACGTAAAAAAAGAGAATCTACAGAATTGAAAACGGGATTCAGACCTTTGGAAGATGAACTAAAGGCTTGGGTTGACAAGTATCAAAAAAACGACGAATAAATTCGTTGTTTTTTATTTGACAATTTATAAAAATTAATATAATCTAAGTTCTGGAGGGAACAATATGAAAGAAAAATATTTAAAGTTTAACTATAATAATGTCTTACCATTTATTGATATAAATGACTTAAAAGCAATACAAAAAGATATCACTAAAGCTAGAAAAACACTTGATAATAAAAGTGGCGAAGGGAACGACTATATCGGTTGGATTGAGTTATTGGACAATATAGATAAAGATTTCCTAAACGACATTCAAAATACAGCAAAAAAAATTAGAAAACAATCACAAATATTAGTTGTTATTGGAATAGGTGGTTCTTACCTTGGTGCGAAAGCTGCCATTGAATATATGAAACCATATTTTCAAAAAAGGAAATCAATGGAAGTTATTTTTGCTGGACAAAATTTATCTTCGACTTACCTTAATGAACTATTAGATTATTTGAAAAATAAAAGTTTTTCTATTAATGTTATTTCAAAATCAGGAACAACAACTGAACCTGCAATTGCATTTAGAGCATTAAAACAATTATTGGAACAAAAATATAACAAAGAAGAAGTGAAAGACAGAATTGTTGCGACGACAGACGCCACAAAAGGTGCACTAAGAACTTTGGTTAATAAAGAAGGATACAAATCATATATTGTTCCAGATGATATAGGCGGTCGTTTTTCAGTGTTAACACCTGTGGGTTTATTACCAATAGCCGTTGCTGGAATTAATATCAACCAAATAATTAGGGGTGCAAAAGCCTCTAAGAGGAGTTATAAATTAAAAGATGTTTATAAAAATGATGTCCATATGTATGTTGCTTTGAGACATCTGTTATATAGAAAAGGATTTTCACTTGAATTACTTGTGAATAATGAGCCTAAATTGAATTTCTTTTCAGAATGGTGGAAACAGTTATTCGGAGAATCAGAAGGAAAAGATGAATTGGGACTTTTTGTTTCGAGTGCTTCATTTACAACCGATTTACATTCATTAGGACAGTTTATTCAAGAAGGAAAAAAAGTTTTATTTGAAACAATGATTGAAGTTGAAGAACCAAGTAAAGATGTTACTATTGAAAATGATCCTTTAAACCTAGATCAACTGAATTATCTAGAAAATAAATCTGTTGATTATGTGAATAAACAAGCATTAAAAGGAACGATGCTAGCACATCTTGATGGTGGTACACCAAACATGCTGTTAACAATTCCGAAAATTAACGCTTATAGTTTTGGATATTTAGTGTATTTCTTTGAATTAGCAGTTGGTGTTAGTGGGTATGTTCTTGGTGTTAATCCGTTTAACCAACCTGGTGTAGAAAGTTATAAAAAAAATATGTTCGCTTTACTGGAAAAACCAGGTTTTGAGCGATTAACTGAGGAACTAAAAAAAAGAATTTAACATTATTGACCATAAAAAAAGCACTATAAATTATAGTGCTTTTATAATGCTTATTTTCTGTCAAGTTGTTTAAAAGTAGTTTTCGAAAATGTATATAATCTTCTTTTCTCTATGGCGTTAACACGGATAGTTTTTATGGTTGATTGAACTTCGCCATCGGCTTGGAAATACGTAGGTTTGGAAAAATCAACTTGAATATTTTTCCCTCTTAGAATGGTTACGCGTTTTTTTATGAAACGATGCCATCCAGGATAAATACTTAATAACAAAACTTGTAATAATAATTTATTTAAATTATGAACGATGATTACTTCATATGAGTCTTTGGTAATATTTGCGCTTGGCGCAACCTTCATACCTCCACCATAGTAGCGACCATTTTGAACGGAAGCAATATAAGCCCGTTTATATGTATTTTCTGTTCCATCGACTGTGACTTTGATGTCCTGAGAGTTAAAATTTAGGATTGATCGAAAGACATTGATTAAATATGATATTTTACTTTTCTTATCATCATTATTAACATAATGGCAAACCAGGCCATCAAACCCTAAACCACAGCCATTAATGAATTTTACTGGTTTATCATTGTCAAGCTTTGCTTGTCCAATATATACATCAGCTGATCCTAAAGGCAATAAGGATTTTAAGAAATCATTACCAGATCCACTTTTAGCCAAATGAATTCTTTGTTTAATCTTATAAACATCAACATTGTTTATAAAATAATTAATGGATCCATCTCCGCCCAGTAATAATATATCAGTAATATATTCTCGCCTATCTAAGAATTGATGCATATTATTTATTTTAAGTGATGATCTAACAATAAAAGGAATATTTTTTCTTTTAAATAAACGAACTATTTTTTTTGTTTTCTTACGTGATTTTTTATTGCTCGATAACGGATTATGTAAGATAAGAAACATATTTTACCTCCAAAAAATTGCATAAACTTGATAAAGATATTATAACATATAAATAGATTTTCTTAAGTTAAAACATAAAAAACTGATTTTACATCGCTATAACTATGATTTTATTGAATATATGATATAATTATTAATAGATTATTTCAAGAAATAAGGAGTTATTGTGAAAATAGATATAAGATTAAATTCAGAAAAAGATACAGAGAAATTAGCAAATATTATTGCTAACGAAGTTTTTCCGGGGATGATTATTGGCTTAAGTGGGGATTTAGGCTCTGGGAAAACAACATTCACTAAATATTTAGCCAAATCAATGGGGATTAAAGATAATTTGAATTCTCCTACTTTCACCATTTTAAAAACATATGAAGGCAAATTAAACTTATATCATATGGATGTATATCGTTTAGAAGACATTGGTTATGACTATGAATTAGATGATTTTATTTATGGTGAGGGTGTCGCTGTCATTGAATGGTATCCATATATTAAAACCATGTTGCCAAACCAAATATTAAGTTTAACATTTTCGTTTGTAGATGAATTTACACGAGATGTTTCTATTGAAGGAAGTGATCAATATGAAGAAATCATTCAAAAGATTAGTCATTGATACAGCAACTAAATATATGTATATTGCTTTGGTAATTAATGATTTAGAAGTGGGTTATGTTTATCAAGTTGGGGATAATAATCACTCTGTGACCATTATGCCTTTACTAGAAGAGTTGTTACAGAAACAATCAATAGAACTTAAAGATTTGGATGAAATCATTGTTGGTGTGGGTCCTGGAAGTTATACAGGGGTAAGAATTGGTGTAACCGTCGGTAAGATGATTGCTTACTTAAATGGCATTAAAGTATCTACTGTGTCATCATTAGCTTTAATGGCAAGTCATTCAGACGACGTCAATGTATTACCATTGATTGACGCAAGAAGAGGGAATGCATTTATGGCGTTCTTTAAACAAGAGAATCATAGAATTAGTTATGTTGAAGAAGACGTGTTAATGAATATTGATTTATTTAAATCTAAACATAAAGAACCTTATGATGTGCTGGAATCTGGAAAACCTCAGATTGAAAAGGTTTTAAACTCAGATTTGTTAACAGAAATTGGTAACATTCATGAACTTGTTCCTAATTATTTACAAGTAACTGAAGCAGAACGTAACTTAAAAAAATGATTGATATAAAGGTTTTAGAAAATAAAGATTTATTAGACGTTATCGCATATGAAAATGAATATTTCAATATTACCAATTATGAGATGTTTATTGAAACATATGTTGAAAATCCTTTGTTTGAAATTTATGGGATTTATAAATATAATATTTTAATAGGTTATATTATTATTTGGCTAGATGAAGACAAATCACAGATATATAGTATGCTTATAAATGAGAAATATAGAAGAAATGGGTATGGCTTTAAAGCGCTACTTAAATTAGAAAATATTTTAAGTGATAAACATATTAAAGAATGGACTTTAGAAGTGAGAGCCTCTAATAACGCAGCCATTCAATTGTATAAAAAAGTGGGTTTTAAAAGCGTTGCGGAAAGAAAAAACTATTATAAAAACAACGAAAATGCATTGTTAATGTATAAAAAATTATAGGAAGTGAAATTATGTATGTATTGGGTGTAGAAACAAGCTGTGATGAAACGAGTGTGAGTGTTGTCAAAGACGGGAACATTGTTTTGTCTAATGTAGTCTTGTCACAAATAGATATTCATAAATCATATGGTGGGGTTGTTCCTGAAATTGCATCAAGAGAACATGTCAAAGGGATTACTTATGTGTTTGATCAGGCATTAAAAAAAGCAAATTTAGATTATCAAGATATTGACTTAATTGCCGTTACAAAAGGACCCGGACTCATTGGTTCTTTATTGATTGGCATAAATGCTGCCAAAGTGATTAGTTTAAATTTTCATATCCCGATTATAGGTGTCCATCACATCAGCGGTCATATTTATGCTAATTATATAGAACAAGGTATGGAGTTCCCATTATTAGCATTGGTGGTTTCTGGTGGACATACTGAACTTATTTTAATGAAAGAACACTTTTCTTTTGAAAAACTGGGTGAAACACAAGACGATGCAGTTGGTGAAGCTTATGATAAGGTGGCTAGAGTTTTAGGACTAGGTTACCCTGGTGGGCCAGTTATTGATAGATTGGCAAAAGAAGGAAAAGAAGTATTTGATTTTCCGAGACCAATGATTAACAGTAATGATTTTAATTTCAGTTTCTCAGGTTTAAAATCTCATGTTATCAATAAGCATCATAATATGTTGCAAAGAAAAGAAACAATTGATCCAAAAGATTTTTCAACTAGTTTTCAAGAAGCGGTAACGGATGTACTTGTACAAAAAACCATCAAAGCAAAAGAATATTACGACGTTAAACAAATCATTGTTGCTGGCGGTGTTGCTGCTAATTCGGGATTAAGAAAAAAAATGAAAGAAAGAATTACGGATATCCCTGTATATTTTCCAAAAATGGTTTATTGTACAGACAATGCAGCAATGATAGCTGCAGCAGGATATTTTCAATATAAAAAATATGGTAAATCAGACGATTTATATATCAATGGTCATTCTCGTTTAGATTTAGAAAGAAGGATGTAAATGGAATCAAATTTTATTAAAACAGTAATGGAAGAAGATTTAAAAAACGGTAAGGTTGAAGAAATCGTAACTCGTTTCCCACCTGAACCAAGTGCTTATTTACACATTGGTCATGCGAGAGCGATTATTATGAACTTTGAACTTGCTAAAAATTTTGGGGGGAGAACCAATTTAAGATTCGATGATACAAACCCTTCAAATGAAGATCAATCTTTTGTAGACGCAATTATTAAAGACATCAAATGGTTGGGTTATGAACCTGATAAAATATTATATGGTTCTGACTATTTTGATATAAACTATGATTTGGCAGTTAAACTAATCGAAAAAAGATTGGCTTACGTATGTGATTTAAATGCAGAACAAATGCGAGAATATAGAGGCTCTTTAACATTTCCGGGAAAAGATTCTCCTTACAGAGATAGAAGTGTTAAAGAAAATCTAAAACTTTTTAAAGAAATGAAAGATGGATTATATAAAGATGGTGAAAAAACATTAAGAGCTAAAATTGATATGTCTTCACCGAATATGAATATGAGAGATCCTGTTGTGTATAGAATTATGCATACACATCACCAAAATACTGGTGATAAATGGAATATCTATCCAATGTATGATTTTGCGCATCCTATACAAGATGCTATTGAAGGTGTCACGCATTCATTATGTTCCTTAGAATATGATGATCATAGAGTTTTATATGATTGGTTCGTAGAAAAATGCGAAATGGAACATATTCCTCACCAATATGAATTCGGTCGTTTAAATATCACAAATACAATTATGTCAAAACGATATTTAAAAGCATTGGTTGAAGCAAAAAAAGTTAATGGTTTTAATGATCAAAGAATGCCGACCTTAGCAGGGCTTAAAAGAAGAGGTTATACTAAAGAAGCCATTAAAGATTTCATATTTAGTACTGGTTTATCAAGAGTTAATTCTACAGTTTCTAGTGCGATGTTGGAAAACTCTTTAAGAAATGATTTGAATTATAAAGTAAAAAGAGTTCATGCAGTGATAAATCCTTTAAAAGTGACCATCACAAATTATCCTGAAGATAAGATTGAATGGATTGATGTGCCATATAACCCTGACAATGAAGATTTAGGATCAAGAAAAATTGCGTTTGGTAAACATGTATACATTGATCAAAATGATTTTATTGAAGAAAAACCAAATAAAAAATGGAGACGTTTGGCATTAGATGTAGAAGTAAGATTAATGAGAGCGTATTTTGTAAAATGTCATGAAATCATCAAAGATAAAAATGGAGAAATTACTGAAATTTTATGTACCTATGATCCAGAAACGAAATCAGGTTCAGGATTTAAGGACAGAAAACCGAATGGAAACATCCATTATGTTGAAGCAACAACTGCAAAATCTGCTGATTTTAATTTATTTGAACCACTTATGTTAGATTCTGATTCTAAAAAAGAATTATTAGAAAGACTTAATCCTGATTCTTGGGTAACCAAAAAAGGATATGTGGAAACGGCTTTAGAAGAAACAGAAATTGGTGAAAAATTCCAATTCATTAGAACTGGGTATTTCGCGACAGACTACGATTCTAAGAAAGACAACTTAGTCTTTAATAGAACTGTAGAATTAAAATCTAGATTCAAATAAAATCAAGGAATTTTTCCTTGATTTTTTCTTCATATAAAAGAGTAAACAGTTTATACTTTATGGCAATCATGGTATAATATTTAAAGGTGATATTTTGGAAAATAATCTTACAAAACATTTAAATAAAGAACAAAAAAAGGCGGTTGAAATTGTCGAAGGTCCAGTAATGGCTGTTGCTGGTGCAGGTTCAGGAAAGACAAGTGTATTAACACATAGAATAGCTTATTTAGTTAAAGAAGCCGGTATATCACCGTCAAATATTTTAGCCATTACATTTACAAATAAAGCAGCTAATGAAATGAAAGAACGTGTCCATCAATTAATTGATTTGCCAAAAAAGCAAATATGGATTTCCACCTTTCATTCGATGGGTGCTAATTTTTTACGTAGAGAAATTGATAACTTAGGTTATGATAAGAATTTTCAAATAGTTGATGATCAAGATTCAACAAATATTATCAAAAATTTATTAAAAAAACACAATTTTGATTTAAGTATATATTCACCAAAAATTACTTCTAAATTAATCAATAAAATCAAGGGTAAATTAACATCTATTAATCAAGTAGATGAACCAATCAGATCAATGTTGTCCCAGATATATCCGTTATACATTCAATATTTAAAAGACAATAACCTGGTTGATTTTGAAGATTTATTGGTATTAACTTTAAAAATATTAAAAGATTTACAGGGTGTTCTAAAAAGATATCAAGATAAATTTCAATATATTCTCGTGGATGAGTTTCAAGATACTAACAATCTTCAATATAATATTGTTTATGAACTTGCTAAAATTCATCGCAATCTTTTTATTGTTGGCGATGAAGACCAAAGTATTTATGCTTTTAGAGGGTCTAATATAAAAAACATCAAGAAGTTTGCTAAAGATTTCCCTGAACATGAAAAAATCATTTTGAATCAAAATTATCGTTCTAAAGATACAATTTTAAGAGCTGCTAATTCAGTAATCAAAAACAATCAAAATAGAATACCTAAAGATTTATTTTCTCAGTTGGGTCAAGGTGAAAAAATTATTCATTTTAAAGCCAATACTGATGAAGAAGAAGCTTACTATGTATTTGAACAAATTAGAAAATTAAGAAGACAAGGCACAAACTTAGCTGACATTGTTGTGCTTTACAGAAACAATTCAATGTCTCGCCGTTTTGAAGATGTGTTCTTAAAGTACAATATGCCACATAAAGTTGTTGGCAACTTATCTTTCTATAAGAGAAAAGAAATTAAAGACATCATTGCCTATTTACATTTATTAATCAACAGTGGGGATGACTATTCATTTTCAAGGGTTTATAACAATCCTAAAAGGGGTGTAGGGAATGTATCTTTTGCAAAAATAGTAGAGTATGCAGAAGAACATAACTTAAAATTATTTGATTGTATTGATTTAGATAATGGCCTTCTATCGGGAAAATCCGCTAAAGAAATGAATAAATTTAAGTCCATGATTATTGAACTAAAACAAGGACTTGAAACAAGAACTTTATTGGATACTTATGATTTATTATTAGATAAAAGTGGTTATAAAGAAATGTTAGAAAAAGATGATTCAACGGCTGATAAAACTTTTCAATCAGAAAGACGATTGGATAACTTAGAAGAATTTAAAACCATTATTTTAGAGAAAGTAAGTGACTATGATTTTAATATCTCTAATTATGAAAAATTAGCGACCTTATTAAATGATTTGGTATTACATCTTGAAGCTGAAGAAAATGAGGATAAAGAAGCTGTTAGTTTAATGACTTTCCACGCGGCTAAAGGATTAGAGTTTGATGTAGTTTTCATGACATGCTTAGAACAAAGTTTATTTCCAACCATAAGAAATAGTGTTGACTCTGCAAACAATATAGATGAAGAAAGAAGACTTTTTTATGTTGGATTAACAAGGGCTAGAAACCTTGTGTATTTGACCAATTGTAAAACAAGATTTATGTATGGAAGATACATGGACAATTTAGATTCTCAGTTTATTGAAGAAATCGAAGAAGAGCTACTTGATAAAAGAGGCACTAACCATCATACAAAAATCAGTTTTGAAAGAGCACGTTCTTCAAGAAAAAGACCAGTTATTGAACATTATGATTATAAAAAAGACGAAAAACATATTAAAGCATCTGATAAAGTGATTCATAAAGTGTTCGGAAAAGGAATGGTCGTTGAAGTGAAAGGTGATTTGGTTAAAATAGCCTTTTCTATGCCCCATGGCATAAAAACTTTAGTTAAAGACCATCCTAGTTTTAAAATTGAGGAGTAAATCAATGAGTGTAAAAAAAAGAATTGATGAGTTAAAAACTTTGTTAAATGATTATAATTATGAATATTATGTTATGGACAATCCATCTGTTTCAGATGTAGAGTATGATCAACTCATGAATGAACTCTTAAAATTAGAAGAGGAACATCCAGAATTAAAAACACCTGATTCGCCTACACAACGTGTTGGTGGAGAAGTTAGTTCTAAATTTGAGAAAGTCGAACATGTAAGACCAATGTTGTCATTGGGGAATGTTTTTTCTGAAGAAGAGATTAGAAGTTTTGATAAACGGATAAAAAAAGTTGTAAAAGACTATTCTTATACAGTTGAATTGAAAATTGATGGATTATCTGTTTCGATAATTTACGAAGACGGATATTTTAAAAGAGCTGCGACAAGAGGAAATTCAGTTGTAGGTGAAGATATCACTGAAAATGTTAAAACGATTAAATCTGTACCTTTGAAAATTGAAATCAAAGACAAACTAGAAGTGCGCGGAGAAATCTTCATCAGCAAGAATAATTTCAACCAATTGAATAAAGTAAGACAAGAAAAAAGCGAAGAGTTATTTAAAAATCCTAGAAATGCTGCTGCTGGAACCATGAGACAACTTGATTCAAAGGTTGTTCATCAACGTAGATTGGATGCATATATATATTATGGTTTCCATGATGATTTTAAAAATCATTATGAAACGTTAATGACTTTAAAATCATTTGGCTTTAAAGTGAATGAAAAAACAACATATTGTAAGAATATAGATTGTGTTATTGATTTTATTAATGAGATAGAGAAAATCAAACATGATTTACCTTATGAAATAGATGGAATCGTGATTAAAGTCAATGAGTTAAAATATTACGATGAAATTGGATATACCTCTAAATTTCCTAAATGGGCAACTGCTTTTAAATTCCCAACAGAGGAAAAAGAAACAATACTTAATAATATTGAATTTCAAGTTGGACGAACTGGTGTGATTAAACCGGTTGCTCATTTGGAACCCGTTGATATATCTGGTTCTAGTGTATCTAGAGCGACACTTCATAATGAAGATTTCATAAAATCACGGGATATTAGAGTGAATGACCATGTTATCGTCAGAAAAGCAGGAGAGATTATTCCTGAAGTAGTTTCTGTGATGACAGAAAAGAGAACTGGAAAAGAAAAAGTTTTTGAAATGATTGAGGTTTGTCCAGTTTGCAACAGTGTAATCATTAGAAAAGATGGAGAAGCTGATTATTACTGTGTGAATCCAACTTGTGATGCAAAGCATCTTGAGGGTATGATTCACTTTGCTTCAAGAGAAGCTTACAATATTGATGGTTTAGGAGAAGCAATAATCACTGATTTATACAATGATAATCTTTTAGGTGATATAGCAGATATTTTTAAGCTTCAAGAGAAAAAAGAAATTTTAGTCAATAAAGAACGCATGGGTGAAAAAAGTGTTGAAAACCTTTTATCAGCCATTGAAAATAGTAAATCAAACAATTTAGATAAATTAATTTTTGGGTTGGGTATACGTCACGTTGGTCAAAAAGCATCAAAAACTTTAGCCAAAAACTTTAGAACTATGAATCAGTTAATGGATGCGACCAAAGAAGAGCTCTCTGATATTAGAGATATTGGTGAAGCTATCGCAAATTCGGTGATTGAATATTTTCATAATGAAGATAATTTATCATTAATAAAAGAAATTAAATCATTAGGATTAAATACAAAATATCAAGATTCCTCAGTCAATAAAGACACTGTTTTTACGAATAAAACAGTTGTTTTAACAGGTAGTTTAGAAGACTTTTCAAGAAAAGAAGCTAAAAAAATAGTAGAAGACATGGGTGGTACTGTCACATCATCTGTATCAAAAAATACAGATTTTGTATTAGCGGGAGATGCACCAGGGTCTAAATACGATAAAGCAAAAGACTTAGGAATAGACTTACTTACCGAAAAACAGTTTAAAGATATGATAGATTTGGGTGAATAATTTGAAAGATTATATAACAATAAAAGGCGCAAGAGAAAATAATTTAAAATCAATTGATTTAGAGTTCAAAAAAAATCAATTGATTGTTATGACTGGTTTATCTGGTTCAGGTAAAACAAGTTTGGCTTTCGATACCATATATGAAGAAGGTCGTAGAAGATACGTTGAATCATTGAGTGCATACGCAAGACAATTTTTAGGGAATATGAAAAAACCCGATGTTGATGTTATTGAAGGGTTATCACCTTCAATATCAATTGATCAAAAATCAACATCACATAATCCTCGTTCAACAGTTGGAACAGTGACTGAAATTTATGATTATATAAGATTGTTATATGCAAGAATTGGTAAACCGTATTGTCCGATACATCATGTAGAGATTAAGTCACAATCAATTCAAGAAATGACGGATAGAGTCATAGAAAACGATCAATCTAAATTGATTATTCTTTCACCTGTTGTTCGTGGTAAAAAAGGAACACATAAAGATGTGATTGAACATTTAAGAAAAGAAGGGTACACGCGTTTAAGAATCAATGAAGAAGATTATGAGTTAGACCAAGACATAGAATTAAATAAAAATATCAGATATGACATTGACGTTGTTATAGATAGAGTCATTGTTAAAGACTCTGCAAGAACAAGGTTGTATGATTCTTTAGAAACCGCGGCTAAACTTGGAGAGGGGAATGTAAAAGTAATCATTGATGGTGAAGAAAAATTATTTAGCGAAAATTTTTCTTGTCCTATTTGTGGTTTTACAATTCCGGATTTAGAACCAAGATTATTTTCATTTAATGCACCAAGTGGAGCTTGTTCAACTTGTAATGGTTTAGGCTTCAATCGTAAAATTGATGTTAAAGCATTGTTGCCAGATACAAGTTTAAGTTTAGAAGAGAACGTTTTTCAAAAATACGCAAAGAAAGATTCAATCTATTATCGACAAATTGAACAAACGGCGAAAGCATTGAAGATACCATTGGATAAACCATTTAAAGATTTAACCAAGAAACAACAAAATATTCTTCTTTATGGTTCAGAAAAAGAAATCGATTATAAATATGTTTCTAGAGAAGGACGATTATTCCATAAAGCAAAAAAACCTTTTGAAGGCGTTATTATTGGTTTAGAAAGACGATACATGAATACCACTTCTAGAATGATTAGACGTTGGATTGAAGGCATGATGAGTGATATTGAGTGTGATAGTTGTCATGGTAAGAGATTAAATGAAGAAGTATTATCTGTTTATATTGAAGGTAAAAATATTGATGATGTATCAAGATTAAGCATTGTCGATTTATTAAGTTTGTTTAATCAAATAGAATTAAAAAGTCAAGATCAAGAGATCGCTAAACCGATTATTAAAGAAGTCAAAGACAGATTAAGTTTTCTAGTCAATGTTGGATTAGATTATTTAACATTAGCTAGAGCTTCAATGACACTTTCTGGTGGGGAAGCTCAGAGAATTCGTTTAGCCACTCAAATCGGCTCAAGATTAACAGGTGTCTTATATGTTTTGGATGAACCTTCAATTGGTTTACATCAAAGAGACAATCAACGTTTAATTCAGTCATTAAAAGAAATGAAAAATCTTGGTAATACAATGATTATCGTTGAGCATGATACAGAGATGATATTAGAAAGTGATTTGGTTGTTGATATAGGACCAGGTGCAGGTGAACATGGTGGTTATGTCGAATTTGTTGGGACACCTGAAGAATTAAAAACCAACGGTCAATCAATTACAGGTAAATATTTACGTGGGGAATTAAAAATAGATGTGCCTGAAGTCAGAAGAATACATGAATTTGGGTATTTAAAAGTGATTGGCGCTAAAGAAAACAATTTAAAGAACCTTAACGTTGATTTCCCAATTGGTTGTTTAACGGTTGTGACTGGAGTATCTGGTTCTGGAAAATCATCTTTGGTGAATGAAGTACTTTATAAGAATTTAGTAAATTTAATTACAAGAAGAAGAGAAACACCAGGGGATGTAAAAGAAATACAAAATTATAATCAATTTGACCGTATTATTGATATAGATCAATCACCGATTGGTAAAACCCCAAGGTCAAATCCAGCGACTTATACAGGCGTTTTTGATCATATTCGTGATTTATATGCAAAAACAAAAGAATCAAAATTAAGAGGATATAAAAAAGGACGTTTTTCATTTAATGTAAAAGGTGGCCGTTGCGAAACGTGTCAAGGTGACGGTGTCATTAAAATTGAAATGCACTTTATGCCTGATGTGTATGTTGAATGTGAAGAATGTCATGGTAAAAGATATAACAAAGAGACTTTGCAGGTAAAATATAAAGGTAAGAATATTGCGGATGTATTAAATATGCGAGTTGAAGAGGCGTTGGAGTTCTTTGATAAAATTCCAAAAGTTCAGAAAAAATTAGAAACAATTAATAATGTCGGACTTGGATATATTAGATTAGGGCAGTCTTCAACAACCTTATCTGGTGGAGAGGCTCAACGAGTTAAATTGGCTTCAGAATTATATAAACGCATTACAGATAAATCAATATATATCCTTGATGAACCAACCACAGGTTTACACACCCATGATATTAAGAAACTCATGCAGGTGTTAAACCATATTGTTGATAAAGGTGCGACAGTGATTGTCATCGAACATAATTTAGATGTTATAAAGACAGCTGACCATATCATTGATTTAGGTCCTGAAGGCGGAGAACGTGGCGGCAATTTATTGGCTTATGGAACACCTGAAGCGATTACCAAGGTCAAGGAATCATATACTGGTCAATATTTAAAAGATGTCTTAAAATAGTAGTTAAATATCAATTTTTCAATAAATATGATATGATATTCATAAATAAAGTAGTGTGATAAAAATGGACGACAAAAACAAAAAAAATGATAAAAAGACAAACGAAGAAATAAGGAAAGAAATAGAAGAATTAGAAAAACTAATTGGAAAAGTAAAAGAACAAAATAAGAAGAACAAAAAAGGCTTTGGTGGAAGAAATCCGATAATCAAAATTAACCTTGCGGCAGTTTATTCACATAGTACGTTAATTAATTTTATCATTAGTTTTCTTGTAAACTTTATAACTGCCTTGGTTTTAATTAAAATCATAGGTCATTTATTTGTCAGTAGTTTTACAAATGATTTATATTTAATGTTTGTTATTTTTGGCTTTACTTTATTCGAAGAATTATATAAAAGATATTTGTTTAAAAGACATATGCAAATAGTCATCTATTCTGTAGGAACTATCTTTTTGTTAATTAACATTATTTATTTTTATTCTATTGATTTTCTTTTCTTTGGTTTTGGACTATTTATCAGTTCATATCATCATGTTCTGTTTGTTTTAGTATTTATGTTTCTTAGGTTTTTAATCAAACATGTCTATAAACTAATTGAACAATTTGTTAATAAAAAAAAGAGGTGATAGTATGACATCACTTAAAATTTCTAGGGTTATAGAAGGTTTAGAATTAAAAATAGTGGCTGGTCAAAAAGGGATTTCAAATGAAATTTCTATCGCAGCACTTGCTAAACCGGGCTTAGAATTAGCGGGGATGCTAGATTTCTATGAAAATGATCGAATTCAAATATTAGGTTCTAAGGAAGCTGCTTTTTTTCATTCATTAACGAAAGAAGATCAAATATCACGTGTTGATTTGATGATGAAAAAGAATCCTCCTGCCTTTATTTTCACTAAAAACGTTGATGTACCGAAATTATTTATTGATTTAGGTAATCAATATAATATACCGGTTTTAAAGAGTTTTTATATGACAACGTCTTTATTCAGTGAATTATATGAATTTTTACAAGTTGAATTGGCCGAAAGAACATCAATGCATGGTGTTTTGATGGATATTAATGGTGTTGGAATATTAATCACAGGTAAAAGTGGCATTGGTAAAAGTGAAGTTGCTTTAGAATTAATAAGACGTGGCTACATTTTAGTCGCGGATGATACGGTTGAGATTTATCAAGTGGAGAAAGGCGTTTTAGTTGGAGAGGCACCCGAGGTTTTAAAGAAATTTCTTGAAATTCGTGGTGTTGGTGTTGTCAATGTTGTCTACTTATTTGGTGTGCGTTCTTATAGAGAGAAGAAACGGATATCTATTATCGTTGAATTAAATAAATGGACAGATGAATCAAAGAATGATCGCTTAGGTTTAAAAACAGGTAAAAAAAAGATATTCGATACTTACGTGTCTCATGCATCACTTCCAATTACAGAAGCTAGAAATACAGCGACACTTGTTGAAGCAGCAGCTTTAGATTATAAATCCAAAGAGATGGGTTATAACTCAGCTGAAGAATTTAATGATTTATTAAACAAACAAATTAAAAAGAATCAGGAGCTAGAAAATGAAAAAAACAATTAAAATAGTAATGTTATCATTCACGTTATTAATAACTTTAACTGTGTTTGGACTTAATAATTATTCAATCAGTGCAGCTGAACCAACTGAACCGTTTACAGTTACTTTTGTTGACTATGATGGAACGGTATTAAAGGAGATTTCATGTAACACGGCACCTTGTGATATTGTCCCTCCATCGGATCCTCATAATAAAGAAAATTCTAGATTTCTCAGATGGTCAGTTTTCGAAGAAGACTATTCAACGTTAGGTGAAAACACAGAGATTAGAGCCATATATAACTTAGACAATAGATTGGTTACAATCGCTGGAAGAGATATTGTTTTTTATTCTTTCTTTATTGTCATGGGTATTATCGTTGCCTTGTCCTTGGGTTTAAGGGAAACAGAACGTATCGGTATGAAAAAAGATGATTTACTTGATGGATTTTTATGGATAGTACCCGTGGCTATATTAGGTGCTAGATTATGGTATGTAGCATTTGAATTTGGTAGTTTTGTTTATGGAGGTTTTGGAGAATCCTTTCTGAGGGTTATTGGTTTTAAATCAGGGGAATTAGATTTTTCTAGTTTTGGTTTAGAAGGATTAGCAATTCATGGTGCGTTTTTCACCGCCATCATCCTATCATATTTCTATACAAGAAAGAAAGAAATTGATGTCTTTAAAATGTTGGATATTGTAGCGATCGGTTTTATTATCGCCCAAGCATTTGGTAGATGGGGTAATTTCTTTAATCAAGAAGCACATGGTGGTTTAGTTGGTGGAATGTCTGATGGCATCGCGAATTTAACCATAAAAGAACAATTTGAATATTTAAGATATTCATTACATATTCCAGAGTTTATTGTCAATAATATGTTTATGGCGAATGAAAGCGAATTTGTTGCTCAACCGGGATTCTATCATCCAACTTTCTTTTATGAATCAATGTTAAATCTAATCGGATTTTCAATTATGTTGATATTAAGAAGGGTTAAGAAGATATACTTTGGTGAAATCTTTGCCTTCTATTTAATTTGGTATGGTAGTGTGAGGGTCTTTATTGAAACAATGAGAACTGACCCATTAACTTTTCAATTCTTAGGATTGACACTAAAATCTGCGATTGTGACTTCTATATTGATGATTCTTGGCGGAATAGCTATTTCTGTATTTGTTAGAATGAAGAGAAAAAGTGAGACTTACGCAAAATCAAAAAATACATTTAAATTTTAATAATATGACATAGGAAGTATGGTGATATTATGTCATTTGCAAAAGAAGTGAAAAACGAATTACAAAGTTTAAAACATTTAAATTGTTGTAATAAAGCAGAATTATCTGCTTTATTACATATCAATGGCTCTATCGAAAAAAATAATCATGGCATCAGTGTTGTGTTTCAAACCACAAACAACTCCGTGGTGAGAAGATTTGTTTATTTATATAAAAAACTATATGATTATGATTACACGCTCATTCAAAAAAAAGTCAAACAATTTAAAAACAAAGAACAATTCATTGTTAAGATTAATGAATCTTCAGATGTATTAATGAATGAATTATCATTAATTAATAAAGAAGCAAGGTTTTTTCAGGATGTTGATGAGAACTTAATAGAAAAAGAATGTTGTAAGAGAGCATATTTAAGAGGCGCTTTTTTAGCATCTGGTTCAGTAAACTCTCCAAACACAAGTGCATATCACTTAGAGATTCAGTCATACTCAGAAAGACATGCTGAAGTAATAAAAGCGATAGCGGATGAATACAATTTAAACGCAAAAGTTTCTAAGAATAAGCGCGGTTTCATTACATACTTAAAAGAAGCTGAGAGAATTGCGGATTTTCTAAGAGTAGTAGGCGCTAATAATTCTTTATTTGAATTTGAAGACACAAGAATCAAGCGTGACTTTAAAAATTCAATTAATAGAGTCATTAACTGTGATATTGCAAATGAAAAGAAAGCAATGGATGCGGCTAACGAACAATTAAAAAATATAAACATCATTGAAAAATATTCAGATAAGAAACCATCTAAATCGATGCAAGAAGCTATTTTTCTTAGAAAAAAATATCCAGAAGCTTCTTTATTAGAGTTAAGTTATGTGTCTGTAGAACATTACGACAAACAAATATCCAAATCAGCATTAAATCATAGATTTAGAGCGATTAAAGATTTAGCAAACAAAATTAATATTTCTGAGGGACATCATGATTAGAGGCATTGGTATTGATATATGTCAAATAGAACGTATAAAACTGAATACTTACAAAAGAATATTAACAGATGAAGAAATTGTGATTTATGAGCAAATAAAATTAGATGCAAAAAAATATGATTTTTTGGCAGGAAGATTCAGCGTTAAAGAAGCTTTATTCAAAGCATTAAATGGTATTGAAAGCAAAGTATTAATGAGAGATATAGTGATTCTTAACGATGAATCAGGTAGACCTTTTGTTGAGAAACCTAAGTTAAAAAATATGAAAATATTCATCAGCATTTCTCATGAAAAAGAGTATGCAGTTGCTCAAGCAATTGTAGAAGAAATATAAAAATAAATTAACACTTGAATTATTGTTATAAATTAGATAAAATTAAAACACTGAGGTGATAAAATGGCAACTTATAAGAAAGGGTATAAAAAAGAAAACCCACAATTAGCAATATTAAAAACAATCGTCGCAATTTTAGTAGCGGTTGGTATATTTTTATTGATTGCATTCATCTATGACAAATCAACAGATTGGAAAGACTATAGTAGTTATGAACATATCGAAACTTATGACAAAGTTTTAACAAACAATGATGGAAATTATGTTGTATACTTCTATAGTGAAACTTGTTCAGCTTGTTCAGAAATCAAAGATGAAGTATTAGGTTCAATCAATGACATTAATAAAGATTCTGACTTATTCTATTTTGCGGACACTGCGAGTATTTATGCTGCAGAAGTTGGCGATGGTGAAGAACAGTTTACTAAAGATGACCTAGCGGCTGTGATTAATATTGAAGAAATCTTAACACCAATGATGGTGGTTGTGGTTGATGGTCAATTTGAAGAAGTTATTCAAGGAAGACTTAACATTAGAGATTTTTTAGATCAAGTTGAAAATGATACATATGCACCATTTAATAATTAGAGCTAATATTTAGCTCTTTTTTTTAACAAAAATGAGTATATATGGTAAAATACTAGAGAAGAAAGTGGGTATAATGATGGAATATTTAAACGATCAATTAATTAAAGAAGTCTCAAAAAATCAGAATATTACTATAAATCAAGTAAAGGTAGTATTGGAACTTCTTGAAGAAGGTAATACAGTGCCTTTTATTGCGAGATATCGAAAAGAAAAAACAAATTCATTAGATGAAGAAGAAATAAGAGCGATTCAGAAAGAATACGAATATAGCAAAAACTTACAAGGAAGAAAAGAAGATATTATTCGTTTGATTGATGAAAAAGGCATGTTAACAGATGATTTAAAACAGAGTATTTTAGCTGCTGATAAACTTGTTGATTTAGAGGATATCTATCGGCCTTTTAAAGAAAAAAAGAAAACAAAGGCAACTGAAGCGATTAAAAAAGGTTTAGAACCTTTGGCTGAGTATATGTTAACTTTTCCTAAGGAAGGTTCTTCAGAAGAAATAGCTAAACCATATTTATCAGAAGAAGTGCCTTCTATAGAAGACGCTTATGAAGGTGCTAAATATATTATTGCTGAGAAAGTTTCGGATGAAGCGGATTATAGAAAATGGATTAGAGAATATACCTATAATTTCGGATTTTTAGTTGCGAATAAAAAGAAAAATGCTGAAGATGCTTATAAAACATATGAAATTTATTATGACTACGAAGAAAAATTATCAACGATTAAGTTGCATCGGATATTAGCAATTAATCGTGCTGAAAAAGAAAAGATAGTGACTGCGAAAGTTAATGTAGATACGGATTCTATTTTTAATTACTTAAATAAAAAAGTGATTAACGGTAGAACATCTATATTTAATATAATGATTGAAGATGCTTATGTTGATGGGTATAAAAGATTGATCAGCGGCTCTATAGAAAGAGAAATTAGGAGTGATTTAACTGAAAAAGCCGAAGATCAAGCCATTCATATTTTTTCTGAAAATCTTAGATCATTATTGTTACAACCACCTTTAAAAGGTAAAATGGTATTGGGTGTTGACCCTGCTTTTAGAACAGGGTGTAAGATGGCGATTATTGATAAATTTGGTAAATATTTATCAAAAGATGTTATTTATCCACATCAAGCATATCCTGGTGCAAGAGTACAACAGGATAAGGTCGACCACGCTAAAAATAAAATTAAAAATTTATTAAATAATTTCCCTGTCGATATTATTGCAATTGGAAATGGAACTGCTTCAAGAGAAACCGAAAAGTTTATCGTTGATTTACTAAAAGAATTGAAAAGTGATATTCAATACGTGATTGTCGATGAAGCGGGTGCAAGTGTTTATTCCGCAAGTCCTTTAGCAAGAGATGAATTTCCTGATTTTCAAGTAGAGGAACGTTCAGCTGTCAGTATTGCTAGAAGAATCCAAGATCCATTGTCTGAATTGGTTAAAATTGATCCTAAATCGATTGGTGTTGGACAATATCAACATGATGTTACATTAACGAAGTTAAATGATTCTTTAGAATTCGTTGTAACAACAGCAGTTAATCAAGTTGGCGTGAATGTCAATACAGCAAGTCAATCACTTTTACAGTTTGTTTCTGGTTTATCTGCTAAAGTCGCTAAAAATATAGTTGCGTTTAGAGAAGAGTATGGTCCATTTACCGATAGAAAGAAAATTAAGAAAGTTAAAAATATTGGCGCAAAAACATTTGAACAATCAGTTGGTTTTTTAAGGATATATAATTCTAAAAATCCATTAGATAAAACGCCTATTCATCCTGAAAGTTATGATCTGGCCAATAATATCTTGGATATATTAAACTTAGATGTAAAAGAGATAGGCTCTGATAAAATGAAGGAAGAAATAGAAAAAGTTAATGTTAGAGAGTTAGCTGAAAGACTTAATGAACATAAAATTTTGATTCAAGACATATTGGATGCTTTTGCTTCACCGACGAGAGACATTAGAGATGCTTATCCACAGCCTTTATTAAAAAATGACTTGCTAAGTCTAGAAGATTTGAATCCAGGGATGGAGCTACAAGGAACGGTCAGAAATGTTGTTGATTTTGGTGCCTTTGTTGATGTCGGTATTAAAGAAGCGGGATTGGTTCATATATCAAAATTAAGTAAAAGTTATGTGAAACATCCACTAGATGTTGTTAAAGTTGGAAACATTGTTAAGGTATGGGTGCTATCTACCGATGTGAATCGTAAAAGATTACAATTAACAATGGTCAAGCCAGAAGAGAAACAAAGTTTCATTAATTGAGTTTAAACATTGTATATAATTGAAATATCAATGATTAACATATATAATGTAAACATAAAGCATTTTAAACTAAAAGGAGGTTTATAATGGCTAAAGCAAAATACGGTTACGGATGGTTAATCAAATGGATAGTTGCTGCTGTATTATTAGGCGTAGGTATCTTTATGGCTTTATCTGATGATGTTGTTTACACAATTACAGGTATCGCAATTACGATGTATTCATTGTTTAGAATTTACCCTTTAATGAAATCACTAAATAAAGAAATATTAAGAACGATTAATTTAATTGAAATAATTATAGGTGTTGTTCTTGGTGGAGTGATGATTTACGCTGGTGTTAAAGGATTGCAAAGCGATCAAGCTGATACGTGGACAAAATTATTTAGATGGTTTTTGGCGTTTTTCTTCTATTTAAGGGGATTAGTGTTCTTTACTTCAACTTCTTTCTTTGAGGAAAAAACAGAAGTGCCTAAATTTATTTTCCATATAATCGCTCTTACATTAGGTGGTGTCATAGCGATGTGGGAAGGTTTTGATGCAGGCACACTTGGATGGTTATTCTTATTTGTTTCTGTTGGTAGTGCTGTATATCTAGGATATGATGGATATGGTGGATATAGTAAGTATAGGAAGTTTTCACAAAACCTTAATAGAAAGAAACAAAAAGATGTCGAAGTTAAGTATGACAAAGAAATGCCAAAAGAAGATCCGCAAAAAGAAAAAGATCTTCCAGAGCAACCAAGAGATAAAGAAGAAAAACAAGACGAAACTTACATTAGTTAAGTAAAAAACAGTTGACAGTTGGCCTAAAATTTAGTAAGATTAAATGGCTGACTGTTAGTGGAGTAATACTCAAGTGGCTGAAGAGGCGCCCCTGCTAAGGGTGTAGGTCGGGTGACCGGCGCGAGAGTTCAAATCTCTCTTACTCCGCCAGAT
>JAQIBJ010000030.1 GCA_027859085.1 Mycoplasmatota bacterium | reverse complement strand
CTCTTTGTTGAAATGCTTTGTAATGTGTCATTATCTCTAGTTATTCTTACAGGAGATGAAGATCTTGACTCTACACCTGTTAAAAGTGCATCTTCGTGATCAAATCCGCTTAATTCATTTCCCATTCTTGTCATTGCTTCTATAAATACTTGATTGATTTCTGGCGTAAATATACTTCTCATATTGGCATAAGTTACGCCAATGGGATAACTCGGCAAAACACTTCCTAAGGCCTTTGTTGTTTGATTAATGATAAAATCTCCAACTCTTTGAATAGGTGCGTTATAGTTGCTTCCACCTAATAAAAAAGCTTTTCTTTCAAGACGACGCTGAAACTCAATTCCTGCTAAAGGATGTTCACTACCAAAGTCTTTTCCATTAACCGTTACAAGCAAAGCACTATTGGCATTAATTTTATCTCTTTTATACTCGCTCATCCCATTTGTCACAACCATACCTTCTTCGGAAGTCGATGGCACAACCATTCCTCCAGGACACATACAAAATGTATAAACACCTCTACCTTCATTTGCTCGGTGAGTAAGTTTGTATTCAGCTGGCCCAAGTAAATGATGAGTTTCTTCAAAGCCAAACTGAGCTTTGTTAATCATTTTTTGGAGATGTTCAATTCTAAATCCAACAGCAAAAGGTTTCTGGGCAATGTGACAGTTGTTGTTAAATAACATTTCAATTGTATCTCTACTACTATGACCAATGGCTAATATACAATAATCAAAATACTCCGTGACTCCATTTACGGTCAGATGTAAACCATCGTTATATGGCACTATATTGGACACTCTTGAATTAAAATTGATGGTTGACCCGAGGTTAATAATCTCATTTCTAATATTTTTAACCACATTTATAAGTTTATCAGATCCGATATGAGGACTCGAATCATACAATATTTCTTCAGGCGCGCCTGCTTTAACCAGTTCATCAAAAAGCCACTTGCCTAACGGGTCTTTTTTTCTGTTAGTTAATTTCCCATCAGAATAAGTACCAGCACCACCTTCACCAAATTGAATATTTGATTCAGTATTAAGAATTTTTTCTGTTTCAAACTTTTTAATTGTTTGAATCCTTTTATCAACTTCTTCACCACGTTCAAAGACTGTAACTTTTACACCCGCTTGTGCAAAAGTTAATGCACTGAAAATTCCTGCTGGCCCAAATCCGACAATCGCAATTTTCTTGTCTTTGGAGTAATTGTTTTTTAAAAGATTCATCTTGTTATTTTTGAAAATGTATTTTGATACATTAGAAATTTTCTTAGATAAAATCGATTTTTCTCCTTTTACTTTCACTAGTACATTAAACACAAACAAGATATCATCTTTCTTTCTTGCATCAATTGATTTTCTTAGAATGGTATAATCTAAAATCCTATCTTCACCAACTGTTAGTATTTTTGCGATATTCCCTTTTAGATTATCTAATGACTCATATAATTTCAATTTTACTTTTAACTGATTAATCAATAACATTATAATCATTGTATATAGAATTAAATATTAATTCCAATATACTTCTCCTCTCATTTTATCTCTATTTATTATAAGCAATTCAACAAACCCAAGTATTTACTCATCTGCATATAAATCACCTAATCTCAGCTATATTTAATAATTATTCTCTTCCCGCAATTAAAACAATGATAACTGTTCGACTTTACTCAAGTTCATTTCATTAATGTATTTATAGATTTCATCTTGGGAATACATTATTTGGTTTTCTTCACAAAATGATTTGAAATAATTATTTATTATATTCTTATTTTGACTTTGAATATCGTATTTTAAACCATAGTATTTCTGATATTTTTCTTTAATACCAGGAAACAATTCATCCAATTTTTTATAGAAATATTCTCTATTTCCCTCTCTTAATGTCAATCCGGGCCCATACCAGATAATCCCTTTAACACCAGCATTTTTACATGATAGGAGTAAGTTTTTTAAATTATCTAAATCATCATTGATCCAAGGTAACAATGGAGAAATCCAAACAATAGTAGGAATGCCTAATTCATTTAATTCATTTAAAGCTTTCAATCTGTCTGATGTCTTCTCGACATTGGGTTCTAACTTTCTGGATAAATCGTCATCATAAGTCGTTAATGTCATTTGAACAACCAATCGACTATCTTCATGAATTTTAGTTAACAAATCTAAATCTCTTAAAAACATTGTTGATTTGGTTTGAAAAGATAAACCAAACTTGTGTTTATAGATGACTTCAAAACAAGCGCGTGTTTGATTCAATACCTCTAATATATTCATATAGGGATCGCTCATCGCACCCGTTTTAATCATTATTTTATTTCTTTTCCTTGATAACTCATCATCTAACATATTAGCTGCATCTTCTTTAATTTCAACATCTGTAAAAGCATGTTCAAATTGATAACATTTACTCCTTGAATCGCAGTAAATACATCCATGAACACAACCTCTTGTTAGATTCATTGTCCCATTTGATAACAATATGTGCTTATACTTTTTATAATGCATCTTATCCTCTTCATTGAAATAATAGTAATTTAATAAATGAGTGTGATTATATATATATTAATATAACCTAAAACTGATTATTTGTAAATATTTAGCCATATTTTAGAATGGCTAATTCAAGAAATATTAGGTATCTCTATAAATAGAAAAGATGTTGGATATAAAATAACCAACATCTTGATTTATTATTAAACAACTTCTTAAATTAACTATCTTTCTTTTTAATCACTTTAACTAAAAAGTAAATAATGATGACATCAAAAACAATAAAAGCTAACATAAAAGGATCTTGTAATACTCTAGACGCAAAACCTAAATTAGGAATTTTAAAGAGATACTCTCCGGCAATATCATCATAAGTAATGTCAATATCTTGATTGTTTGCGTCTTCCCAATTATCATAGACACCCTCTGCAGCATTAATGCCTTGGGTATAATAAATTGGTTCTTCTCCAGTTCTATTAATATCGCCAACATAATGTGTGACATAAGCTTCATCACCTAAATCAGTAATATAAACTTTAAAGGTAATGATATCTCCAACTTCAATATTTTTTTGTTTCGTATGTTTTACCACAATGATATCATTGACATTGATTTTTGGTTCCATACTTGGAGTTAATACCACAAAGGTTTTAAAACCAATGTAATCAATGGTTTTTTCAGGTATAAAGACTTGTAAAGCAAGATAATAAACGAAAAATAAAATAATTACATAAAAAATATAATTAAATATTTTCTTAATCAGTTTCATTGCTAATATCGCTTTCGGTTATTTTCGATTTTTTTAAAATTTCATTTAATTTTTTTTGAATAAATACATAGTGATAAATATATACGAAAAATATTTCTGATAAAATAAGCATAATGTATCCTCTAGGAAACATTGCTGTATAAAACAAAGTGCCAAAGAAGTTTGCTTCTGTAACATAAACACCATAAATTTCATCTTCAGAAACATTTGCGGCCGTTTCGCCATCATATGTGGTTTGTAAAAGTTTGTTTACTCTATTGACTTCGACAACTTCTTGAACCCAGTAGCTGTCAGCACCCATATCGCAACAGAAAACAATTTTATCTCCGACATTAATCTCTTCATAATCGATTTCCTCTACCTTCACAATTCCAGTTTTTAAGGTATTATTTAAATCTTGATCAGGCAAAATTGCTTCAGCATATAAATTATTAACAATACGGTAACCATAATTGCGATTGATTAAGAAAACAGTCATAAAAATGGCGTTTAGAATAAAAATAAATGCCAAGAAATAAAAACCTATTTTAACATAATGCTTTGTAAAATAATTCCAAACTATTTTCGATGCTTTTATAACATATATATACGCTATTTTTAATGCTTTTATAACATTATCTTTAGCAATGATTAATGCTTTTAAAACATCTTTATAAGCTCTCTTTAACCATTCTTTCATAAAACACTCCGAAAAGTTACTATTCTATTTCTTCTTTATCAATTACTTTTTCTTTTTTCTCGCGTTTAATTAAAATAACTATAGCAGCAATAATACCACCATTCACAACCAAAGCAGCAATACCAAAAGGACTTTGTAAGAACTGAATCACATAACCTAATAGCGGCACATGAAAATTATATAGCCCTAAAACATCATCTTTAGATAAAAACCATGGATCAGGAGCAATATTTTGATCATCTTCGTAATATCTATGTGTTCTTATCACATAATCACCTGATGCATTTTTAGCAATTGAATAAATATAATGTGTGACTATTTCTTTTTCCCCATTATAATCTATATCAGCATAAAAGGTAATAATGTCTTCTTCTTCTAAATCCTCAACATCAAAATTTTTAACTACGATTAAATCATGGACTTCTAAAACTGGTTCCATACTTTGAGTCATGACATAATACGGTTTAAATCCAAATACTTTGACAGTTTGTCTAGGAGCAAAAATCTCCATAAAAATAAACAAACTCAAAAATGCAATAATTAAGTAAAATAATACTATTTTTACAATATTAAAAACTTTGTTATCTTTTAATTTACTCATACACGTACTCCTTAAGCATATTACAATCTAATTTATATTATATCACAAATACCTATTTTGTAATATACTAATAAAAAAACACGAAAGATTTATTTCGCGTTTTCTATATTTTCGTTATTTTATACTGATGCCCATCGACTTGTTCCTTGTGTTCCAGGCTCATTACCTATGTTGTTATCCCTTTGCGATTGATAAGTTATTCCATTATATGTAACCAAATCTCCTATTGCATAAGTTGCATTAATATCCCAAGGAAACACTTGTTGCCAAGTACCTGTGGCGACTGCAGTTGTAGTTAATTCAGATACATCAGTCACGTCAGACCAGTAAGCTAAAGTTTGACCGGTTGTAAGCGATAAAGAAATAGCCATGAATACAAATATGGCAATTCTTAAAATATTTCGTTTCCTATTCATGGTCACCACCTCTCTTTATCAAATCAATAAAATATGACTTAGAAATATTAACAATAATTACTGTGTTGGTTGTGTAACATCAAAGGTAACATCAAAAGTTAAATCGTTAGCGATGATTATGTCATACTCAGCTTGATCAGCTGGAGCAGTTAGAAATGTTACTAAAATTGTTATAGTTTCATCGGTACCCGCTGTAATAGTTAAATCAGCTGTTTCTGAAAAACTAAATAATTCTAGTATTCTAGTTTCTGTAATTGATCCTAAACTGTAATTTGATAATGATACTGTATAACTTGCATCTGTAGCATAAACAGCTGTATCAGTGTAACTTAAAGTGTAAGTTAGAGTAACAGATGATGCCGCATTAAGTTCATTACTGTTATCTACTTCACCAACTGGTACTAAAGAAACATCAATTGCTCCTAAAGATGCGGTTACAGTAACTTCTCTTCCGCTACCAATCTGAATTGTTGCTCCGGTTACTTCTGTGTTATCGATTGAAGCCCAATAAGCAAATGTACCTGTTGTAAATACTACTGCTAATAATAATAATAATCCAATAACTAATTTTTTTGATCTCATTTTTAAATCTCCTCTTTTTTTTTATTTTTATTTTTTATTTAAATTACTCTTTGTTTTTCAATTCAAATAGTAATTGAAAACTAATGTTTTGACCTTTCATTGCGTTATATGCAGCGACTGAGTCTTCTACATTTACACGATTTGGGTCTAATCCTAATTCATTTGCTTCATCTGCATCAATTGGTTCAATTAATCGAATCACAATGGTGATTGTAAGTGTATCATTGAATAAATCAACAGTTGCGATGTCTCCCATATTTAAGATATCAATATCAATTAAATGGGAATATGTATCATCATCATTAATTAATATGGTGTTAATTGATATAATTAAGTTCACTTCATTTAATAATTCTTGTGAGACACCTACTCGATAAGTGAGTGTCACGAAGTCTACATCATTAACTTCGATGGCATATCCGTTTGGTACCAATGTTACACTTTCTGTCGATGAGTTTAAATCAGTCACCACTATTTCTACTGGATCACCAATATTAATAATATCTACATTGTTTGATACCGTTACTTCTTGCCAATACGAGAGTGCTGAAGTTGTAGTGAAAACAAAACCGACAAATAAGAATGCAACAATCGCTATACTTATTTTGCTGTTTTTAAACATTAGTATCACTCCCTTATTCAGATTAAATTCAATATTTATGTGAAAAAGCTATTAAAAAAAAGCCAGTTCATTAAGAATGTATATTTTTAGATATACATTTAATGACAACTGGCTACCATTTCAGGTCCTATAGTTTTGCGAACTTAGATTTCTCTAAGGTTGCCTTTAACATTAAATTAAAATATGATTATTTGTTCATATAACTTGAATTTATTATATTTTACCACAGTCAAAAGAAAACGTCAATGCTATTGCACATTTTCGATGATTTATTTTTAAAATTATTTTTCCATGTAAATTATTAGATTTACTTTACTGTGAAAAGTACATCAAAATTCATGGCTTGATTTGCTAATAATTGATATTGTTCATAAGTTGGCTCATTCATAGATACGGTTAAAATAACTTTAACAAAATATCCTTGCTCACTACCTGTTAGTAGATCAGTTTGAATAGAATCTTCTCTTATAACAACTTCTTGAAAGTCGAAATTAAAAAGATTTGATAAATCTTCGCTAACTTCTTCATTATTAATTGTTAAATTAATTACAAAATATTCAATTTTTAAATCTTTTTGTACAAATACTTGGTATTCGAAGACAAACTGCTCAGTATCATTAACGCCTAAAATAGACCCTTGTGGAACCAAGTTTTTACCATTTTCAGTAATAAGGTTTTGGGTTAACAATTGGTGAGTTTTGACTTCAGTTAATTGAGTTACTTTTGTATCTTGATAGAATCCATAAACTCTTACAGACCCAACCAATACAAAAAACATCAAAACCAAGCTAAAAAATAGCTTTTTCATAGTCACTCTCCTATAAATGTTTTTGAAAGGCAACTGGCTATCTCAGCGTGGGCTGAGACCCTATAGTTTTCTGTCGCCGGATCGCTCCGAGTTTAGCTTTGTCATTCATCCACATCCATAGATAAACTATGAAATGGATTTGACACCTGTATATTATCACTATAAACATTAAAAAGCAACTAAAACACGTTTAATAAACGTACTGTAGAATGGTTCCTTTTTGGTTTCTTATTTAGTTTTATAAAATACGATTTTATGGCTAAAATAAGCCAACTAGACTTTTCGAACATTATTTAATCATCACGAATTAATTCTGATATCAAGGCTTTTAGACTTCGGTCTCAATACAAGTTTATTAATATGTATCATTTACTACCATTAAATATATTAAATGCCATCCCTTACTCTATAGTATGAGAGATGGAATGGCTTATTTAGCTCATCAGTTTTGTTACACAAAAGTTTATCGACTTCATGAGAAATAAATGCAAAATGAATTGAATATTCTCTTGGTCTATTGTAAAACAATCAAGCCACTTGGACTATACCCACCACCTTCACTTCTTGGTGGTAGGGCAAATGATAAGTGTCTATCTACTTTAAACCTGTCAAATTTATTAAATTTTCTTGATAAAATTCTTTACTTCTTCATAGTTTTTTAAAACGTAATAATCTAAATTTGGATATTTATCTATTAAGTTAGTGATTTTTTGGTAATGATCTTCTTTAAAAGACTTAACATATTCCACAAAAGATTCATCACGAATACCATTATCAAACCCAGGTGCTATATCATACCTTTTTGTATTCGATAATCTTCTTTGTTCGATGTTATATAAACATAATTCAGTATCTAAATCCATAATAATCACGGTATCTGAAAATTGCATACGGTATTCAAGTGTTGAACTATAATTACCATCGATAATAAATTTTGAATGTGTATCAACAAAATCAGTGATGATTTTAATTAATGATTCTCGAGAAATTTGATGTTCATTATCAATGTGAAAGACACGATCTAAATGTAAGATGGGATAATTTAATTTATTAGCCAATAAACGAGACAGCGTTGATTTGCCGCTACCTGGTGATCCTATGATTAATATTCGATTCATATATATTCTCTCCTATGATATTTGTTTGAATGATTACCCAATTCATTCAATTTTGAAATTATGATATTATTTTAGTAGTGTACTTATATATCCTTCTAAAATAAAATTAAAAAGATAATCAATTTTTAAAGTTTTATAAAAATTTTAAATATATGATTTTTTTTCTACTCTTAACATTTGCAGTATCCCTTTATTTTTAGTCATTTTTCCCTATTCATTATATCACATAGATGTTATTATTTTAAAAACTGTAATAAAATTCATAAAAATGTATTGACAATTTATACTATGCAATGTATAGTAATATGCATAAGGAGGTATATCATGGATATTCAACTCAAAAAAGGCTTACTAGAACTAATGGTTTTAGCATCAATAAAGTATGAAGATTCCTATGGTTATAAGATTATTCAAGATATCTCCAGTATCATGGAAGTGAGTGAATCAACTCTATATCCAATCTTAAAAAGATTAGAAAAACAAAAACTGGTGAAGTCTTACAATACAACTTACAACTCAAGAATAAGAAAATATTATAAAATCATCACAAAAGGTAGAGAAAAACTTTCAAAAGCAACTGAAGATTATGAAGAAGTCAAGCGTATGTATGCGTTTATAAAGAGGTAATGATTATGAGAAGAAAAGAATTTTTAAAAAAGTTAGAACAAGAATTGAAATTTTATAAAAAAATAGATACACAAGAAATCATTTATTATTATGAAGAAATGATTCAAGACGCCATCGATGAAGGTCAAAATGAAGAAGATTTTATTGCTAGTTTAGGACCAGTACATAGTATCATTCGTAATATGGTTGGTGATGAGGAATTCATTCATGAAGTCAAACGATCTAATAATAACTCCTTAACCACGCTTATTGGTGGAACAGTTAAGATTTTTGCATTTTTCTTCTATGGAGTTGCAATATTCACTACATTTATTGTTGCGCTGTCAATTATAATATCAGGTATTGCAATAGTATTTCAATCAGGTATCTACATATACGCGAACTCATTAATCTTATCTGATTATATACTTATAGGTGGATTAATTCTTCTAGGCATAGGAATTACACTGGTGGGCATCTCGATCATTAAGTCTACATTAAGAATGAGCAAATCAATTAAATTATATATTATCAGAAAAACAAAACAATTATTTAGAAAAAAAGAGGTAAATAACTATGAGTAAATTATTAAAAGTAGGATTATTATTAATTTTAGTTGGTATTGTAGCTGTTGTTGTGATACCACTTACAACTGACAATCAAGTATTTAGTCTAAACAATGATGAAAACTATACATTAACAGAAAAGTCATATTCATTTGATAAATTTGATTCTTTTAATTTCGATTTTGAAAATAGAGATGTATATATTTATGAAAGCGAAGATAATAATGTTCATCTAAGCTATTATTTACGCGAAAAAGATATCTTAGAATTTGATGATGAAACAAATGAATTAACAATTGAAATTTCTAGAAGATGGGTCGATAATATTTTTATATTTGACATCGGCATAAACAGAGATTATTTAGATGTCTATCTATACTTGCCAACAACACTTATAGACAGCAACTTAAACATCACTTCTTCAAATGGGAAAATTACTGTAGATACAGACATGCAATATCAATCTGTCTACATTGAAGGTTCAAACGGAAATATAACATTAAGCAATTTACAAGCTGTGTCTATCAACACCAATACATCTAATGGTGATATCACCTTGGATAACATACAAGCAAGCAACTCAATTACAGGTGAAACATCTAATGGAAAAGTCTATCTAGATCAAGTTGTTTCTGATGAAATTGATTTTGATACATCAAATGGCAGAATCGAAGCAACCAACATTACTGCATTAGATGTTACTTTAGAATCATCAAATGGTAAAGTATTCTTATCAATCAATGGCAATATGGATGACTATAAAATAGATCTTTCTACCTCATTGGGTGACAGAATAGTCAACGACTTTGAAATTAGTTCTGGTGTTCTAAACTCAACAGAATCTAATAGCGTTAAATTAGAAACATCAAATGGTGATGTGGAAGTCCAATTTTTAAATGATTAATCTTATAATATAAAAAGTCAGCTTGAATGAGCTGACTTTTTATATTAAAAACATGTTTTTCGATAAGCATTACTTCATTTACCAATTTTACCTGTGATATGATCAATCTTAATTTCAATGATTGAAGTGTCATTCATTTCTTTTTGAATCATCTGCTTTGCTTTATCAACATTGATATTGGCGTATTTATTGATTAATGCCATCAAAACATCTTGAGTTGCATCCATGACTCTTGCTTTACCAAACAAGGTAAGGCTTTTATATTTTGTGTTTAATGCTTCCCCAATCACTTCTACATCATCATAGACAGTGAAAGACACTTTATCATGATATCTTATATTATCTATCTTCAACCCTTCTTTTGCACAATGAAAATACACTTTATCATTATAATAAATATAGTTAAGCACAATGGTATAAGGGTATCCATTTTCTGATAGTGTTCCTAATATACCCTCTTGTCCATTGATTAAAAGATTGATGGTGTCCTCATTTGATAATTGTTTATCATTTCGTCTCATTTTTTTAAACATATAATCTCCTCACTTTATTAACAACACAAGAATTTCATTCATAATCATTATATTATATCTATTCTAATATAAAAAGGCATTATTCTAAAATAGAATAATGCCTCAATAATAATATTAGACTTTAAAAGTTTTCTTAGATTTATCTTCTGCTTTTTTTGGTTTTTCTTCTACCGGTTTTTCTTCTTTTTCAACTTTAGGTTTAACGTCTTTGACTTCTTCTTTTATTTGTTTACCTAAATAACTCGGTAGTTCCATTCCAGTCATCTTAAATAAGTCACTCATAGGAGGAATTGATTTCATTAACCCAGAAGCAAAGTTTGCTGTTTGAGTTTTTCCATCTGCATTATTTCCAGTATCCCATACAGTTACATTATCAAATTTCAAGTTCTTAATAGCTTCTACTTGAATTTGAACCAATGTTTCTAGTTTTTCAGCAATTAAATACTGAATAGCTGATTCAGGGTTCTTACCTGCTGCTTGAACAAGCGCATTAAACCCTTCAGCTTGTTTAGAAAGAATTTCCAATGTACCACGAGCTTCAGCTTCCATTTTAGAATAAGTACCATCTGCTTGACCTTTTGCTTCTCTTCTAATCTGTTCAGCAACGGCTTCTGCTTCGATCACTTTCTTTTGTTTATCAATTTCTGATTTTACAATAACATCTGCTTCAAGAGATGCTTTTTCTCTACTTGCTCTAGCAAGTTCTGCTTTTTTCTCAGCCAGATAAGATTCTTCTAAAGCTTTCGCAGATGCAATTTTTTCAGCAGCAGTCGCTCTTCTTAATGACTCTGCTTCTATTTCTCTACGACTTGCATTCGATTGAGAAATCTCACCTAATGAAGTATTTTCTCCTTCAATGGCCAATGCATTTGCTGTAGCGACCTTAATTCTTTGATCTCTAACCGCTTCTGCTTCACCAATTGAACCATCACGATTTTTCTCAGCAACGCTTTTTTTAGCATCATTAATAGCTTTAGCAGCTGCTTCTTTACCTAAAGCTTCAATATATCCCGACTCATCATTGATATCTGTAACATTAACATTAATTAAACGAAGTCCTATTTTTTTAAGTTCAGTTTCAACATTATCTGATACAGCTTCTAAGAATTTATCTCTGTTGGTATTAATTTCTTCAATATCCATTGTTGCTATGACTAAACGTAATTGTCCAAATATAATGTCTTTAGCCAATTCTTGTATTTCAGTTAATTGTAGACCCAATAAACGTTCTGCAGCATTTTGCATGAC
>JAQIBJ010000032.1 GCA_027859085.1 Mycoplasmatota bacterium | reverse complement strand
TTGTAAAATATGAAGAAGTACCTCATAACTTAGTTGATAAGATTGTTGAAGAACATAAACAGTTTGAAGAAGAACACTAAACACGCAAAGCGGCAGTGGTAATTGCCGCTTTTACTTTTCATAATTCACTTGACTATAAAAATAAATAATGCTAAAGTATTATGTGAGATATAGTAATAAAAGGTAGGTATAATATATGGGAAAAATTGGATTATTAATTGATAGTACAACACACACAAGTGAAGTTTTAAAATCTTATGATTTTATTAAAACTGTCTATCTTAAAGTCGTTATTGATGATCAAGAATATTTAGAAAAAGACTTATCAAGAGAACAGATGGAATCTTTCGTTGAGAATTCAGCTAAGATGCTAACTTCTCAACCATCTCCAACTGATTTTGTTGATACAATTAACGAGTTTCATGAAGAAGGATATTCTCATGTTATTGTGGTCGTTTTATCAGATAAAATTTCCGGTACTTTTCAATCAGCGCTTTTGGCAAAAACAATGGTAGAATCAGATATTGAAGTCACTGTTCATTCACCACAAGCAGCTTCTTTTGGCGTTGCTAATGGTCTAAGGTTATTGGCTAAAGATATAAAGTCTGGTATGGATTATGAGAATGTCATGAAACGTTATTATAAGTTGTTTGAAGAACCTTTTATTGCATTTACTTTATCAAACTTAAAACATTTATTTAAGGGCGGACGATTAAACCGCGTTCAAGCTTTGATTGGTACTGTTTTGCGGATTAAACCGATTGTTCAAATGGTTGAAGGTAAGTTAAAGATGGTTCAAAAAGAAAGAACTAACATTGCTTGTCAAGATTTCTTTTTAGAAAAGATTGATTATTATGTGAACAAATATGAAAATGTTTATTTAGACATTATCAGTTTAAACATGGAAAAATGGGTTCAAAGTTTAAAAGATGTTGTTGAAGAAAAATATGAAAATATTCATATTCATATGACAGATTACGTCAGTCCTGTGTTTTATGTTCATTTAGGAAATAAAGGATTTGGAGTTTCAATAATTGCTTATTAAAATAATGAAAGATTTCTGTTTTAACAGAGATCTTTTTAATTGGAGGCACATATGTCTGAAAAAGAAAAAATGTTAAATGGTATGCTGTATTTAGCGAGTGATCCTGTGTTAAGAAAAGAATTTTATGACGCAAAAAGAAAGGTCCGATTGTTTAATTTAACGGCTGAAATTGATTTAGATAGAAGACTAGACATTCTGAATTCTTTATTTAAACAAGTGGGAGAAGATGCTTATATTGAACCGCCTTTTCGATGTGACTATGGATATAATATTAGTATTGGTAAGAAATTTTACGCCAATTATGATTGTATCATGATTGATGTTACAAAAATTACCATTGGTGATTATGTGATGTTTGGTCCTAGGGTATCCCTATATACGGCCGAGCATCCTATTGATGCTTCAATAAGAAGAACAGGTTTAGAATATGGAGAATCAATTCATATTGGTAACAATGTCTGGATTGGTGGAGACACAGTAATTAATGGTGGTGTCACTATAGGAGACAGTACCATTATAGGGTCAGGGTCAGTCGTCATAAAAGACATTCCAAGTCATGTGATAGCCGCAGGAAATCCTTGTAAAGTCATTAGAGAAATAACGAGCGAAGATTGCCAAAAATGGACCGATTTAGCTGCAAAATCACACCAATGATTTTTATGTTTTCTTTAAGTAAGACGTAAATGACCTGATTTACAAAATAAACAAAGTTTATTCTTGACAAATAATCATTCATTTAGTAAACTAATATGTGCGTAAAAACTTAAACGGCGGTTGTGGCGAAGTGGTTAACGCATTGGATTGTGGCTCCGACATTCGTGGGTTCGATTCCCATCAGTCGCCCCAATTTGTTTTTTTACGTAAAAAAAGAATGGGTTATGGCCAAGCGGTTAAGGCATCGGACTTTGACTCCGAGATCGGAGGTTCAAATCCTCCTAGCCCAGCCATTTTTTTGACCCGCTAGCTCAGTTGGTAGAGCATTTGACTTTTAATCAAAGGGTCAGGCGTTCGAATCGCCTGCGGGTCACCATTATTATGGGCGGGTATGGCGGAATTGGCAGACGCGCTAGACTTAGGATCTAGTTCTTCGGAGTGCAGGTTCAACTCCTGTTACCCGCACCAG